>BJFV01000270.1 GCA_014190055.1 Actinomycetes bacterium | reverse complement strand
CGCGTTGCGAAGCCAATTCGATGTCGCCTGGAGTAAAGCCTTCGGTCGCTTTGACCAAATCTTTGATTTTCACATCTTGCGTGTCGAGTCGAGCGAGAATTTTCGTCCACAGTGCGTGGCGGGCGTCATCGTCTGGTGGGCCAATTGGTATGACAAGGTCAAACCGACCAGGGCGCAACACTGCAGGGTCGATGTTGTTGACGAAGTTTGTCGCACAGACAAGAAGATGCCCAGCACGAGTGCGAAAAGCCGGGATCATTTTGAGTAGTTCGTTGACTACACCGCGAGTGCTCGGGCTCTCGGTTCGCGCCGTTGCGATTTCGTCAACTTCGTCAATAAACACAACGATGTTTTCGAGTTTGAGTAGTTCGGTGAGTGCGTCGCGAAGTTCAGCAGCAAGTGAATTTTCGCCGCTATCAAGTTTTGATGGCAGCAACTCAACGAATGGCCAGCCAAGTCGCCCGGCGATTGCACGTGCGAAAGTAGTTTTGCCCGTACCAGGAGGGCCAAAGAGCATTACTGCTGACGGGGCGTTCACCCCGATTTTGGCAGCCAATTCTGAATCTGCGAGCGGGGCAATGATTCGATTTTCGATCAAAGTTTTTTCAGCTTCCATGCCGGCTACGTGGTCCCACAATGCGGCATCGCAAAGTTCGCCACCCCACTGATCAAGTACCCGCATCGCAGATGGTTCGATCGGTTCTGATTTTTCGTAAAGCACGAGACCGTGAGTTGGGCTGAAGCCGCGGTTGACGAGTGCCGTTTGGCCTGCTTCAAAGTTTGTTAAGAGCGCAGAAATTTTGCGGATACCTTCGTGCAACAGTTTTTCTTCAAGGCGTTGAAGCATCGCTGAGCCGATGCCCTGGTGGCGCCATGAAGGGCTAATCGCAACGATGTTGATCCAAGCGTCGTCGTTGCTGATTCGACTTGAAACCAAACCGACAACTTCGTTTTCGGCGACGGCAACGATTGCGGGCGAGCCAGCACTGGTGTCGGCAACGAATTTAGCGATGTCGACTGGTCGTGAGTCGGAAACACCTCGACAAAGCTCAAGCAGGCGAACAGCCGACGAGATATCGCCGGGTACTAGGTCGCGTACTTTGTACACAGAGTCAGGCTAGGTCTACAAATGTCGCCTGAGCAACATTATTTATGTCAATAACCCGTGGGCAAGTAGGTTAAAGCCATGGAATTTAGATATCTCGGCAATAGCGGCTTCAAAGTCTCAGCGATCAGTTACGGCAACTGGATAACCCACGGCAGTCAAGTTGAAGAAGATGCCGCCAACGCGTGCGTCAAGCGTGCACTTGATCTTGGCATCACAACTTTCGACACGGCCGATGTTTATGCAGGCACTCGTGCCGAAGAAGTTTTGGGCCGTGCCTTGGCTGGCGTGCCACGTGAAAGCATCGAAGTTTTCACCAAGGTCTACTGGCCGACTGGCGCGGGTGTAAACGATCGCGGTTTGTCGCGCAAGCACATCATGCATTCGATTGATGCGTCAC
>BJFV01000269.1 GCA_014190055.1 Actinomycetes bacterium | reverse complement strand
AGGCAAATGGTTATGGGCACGGGGCAGTCGAGGTTGCGCGTGCGGCATTGAGCGCTGGAGCAAGTGGCTTGTGCGTAGCGTTGGCCGATGAGGCTCACGAACTGCGCGAGGCGAAAATTGCTGCACCGATTTTGATAGTGAGCGAGCAACCTGAAATTGCCTTTGAGCAGATGTTGCGTGACGAAGTGGTGGCAACTGTTTATAACGAAGCGACTATCAATAGTTATGCGGCTGTTGCCAAACGTCTCGGGGTTGTAGGTAAGGTGCACTTAAAAGTTGATACAGGTATGCATCGAGTTGGTGTGCCTGTTGATTCTGCGATCGCGCGTGTTGAGCAAATCAACACCCTGGCTTCGTTGAAACTTGACGGAATTTATACACACTTTGCGGCCGCCGATTTGCCGAGCCACGACGAGACCGACAAGCAACAGCAACGATTCGACAACATAGTTGCCGAGTTAAATCGCAAAGGATTGCGACTGAAATTTGTGCACACTTCAAATTCGGCGGCACTGCTGCGAAATCTGAACTCGAAGACTGACATCGTGCGAGTTGGCATTGCGATCTACGGAATTGCACCGAGCAATGAAACCGAAGATGTAGCCAATCGTTTGCGACCGGCAATGTCGCTGCATGCTCGAGTGAGCCATGTGCAGCGACTTGCGGCTGGCGAAGGTGTTTCATATGGATTGCGCTCGAAATTAGAAAAATCGGCGAACATTGCCACACTGCCACTTGGCTATGCCGACGGTGTGCCACGCCGATTGTGGAGTGTCGGCGGTGAAGTTTTAATCGGTGGCAAGCGCTGCCCAATTGTCGGTGTCGTAACGATGGATCAATTGATGGTTAACTGCGGAGACCATGAAGTGAAGATCGGGGACCGAGCAGTTTTGCTCGGCGCGCAAGAAAGCGAAACTATTTCGGCGAACGAAATTGCGACTCGGCTTGAAACAATTGGTTACGAAATTGTTTGCGGAATAAGTGCGCGTGTGCCCCGCGTTTATGTCGAAAATAAGGCTTAGGGCGTGTGAAATTATCACTCGGGTCTTTGGCTGATACGCAGCGGTTTGCAGAAATTATTGCTAGCCATGTGCGGCCGCGAGACATGATCGTCTTGGCCGGAGAGATGGGCACAGGTAAGACGACGTTCACGCAGTTTTTTGGTCGTGCCCTTGGAATAACAGATTTGATTACTTCGCCGACATTCAATTTGTTGCACAACTATGGGTCTGGACGAATGGCGTTGCATCACGCTGACTTATATCGCCTTGAGCGAACCGGTGAACTTGAAGACTTGGGGCTCGACGAATTGCAAGACAGCGGTGGGGTTATCGCAGTTGAGTGGGGCGACATCGTCGGCGACGAGTTGGGCGACGCATTGGTTTTGCACTTTGACCACGTTGATCAAGCGACGAGTGATGCGACCGACAAAACAAATCAAACGCAAGTGCGGAGTGTGACTGTTTCAAGCCGCGGCACTCAATGGGAGAGCAGGTTTCGCAAACTGACCGATGATT
>BJFV01000268.1 GCA_014190055.1 Actinomycetes bacterium | reverse complement strand
GTGATGCCGACAGCCTGCAAAACGATGCCGTCGTAGGCGGTGTTAAAGACTTTCGAAATCGCACCGACGAAAACGCCTTGTGCAATTGCATAAATCGGCGCAAGTATGCGTGAGAGTTTGGGTTTGAAAGTAAGCACCAAAGCCACCACGAAACCGACCAACGCACCGCCGATTGTCCATGCCGGAAACTGCACCGCACCGCTAACCGACTCGCTCACTGATGTCCAACCAAAAATTGCCGACGCCAACAACAAAAGTGTCAACAACATGCCCGCACTTGCGGTGCCACTTGCTGTCATCGTCTCTGCCGACGTATATGGAGACACTGGGCCGTCAGAAATTGGCGCGCGATATGTTTGTGCACCTGCCTGTGGTGCCGCCCAACCAGCGTCGCCAGCCGAACGCTCTACAACTTTTGCAAAATTCTTTTCATTGAGAATTGGGTTTGACATATGCCAAAGACTACCGAAAATTTCAAGCATAAAATTTGCATTTTTCGCGTGTGGCTTTGTCGCCCCGTCGGTATCGTTAGGCGTGTCGCACCGAGTGTGACCGAATAAACAAGGGGATTTCGTGGCCAAAGAGAGAATTGACCGAGATGACGAAGATCTTGTCCGGCTCTACCTCACAGATATAGGTCAATATGTTTTGCTCACCAAAGATGATGAAGTTCGATTAGCCAAAGCGATCGAAGAAGGCAAAACTGCCGAAGCGACACTGAAGAAAACTGAAAAACAAATTACTCCGACGCGACGACGCGAACTAAACAAAGTTGTGCGCGCCGGTGCACGTGCCGAACGACAATTTGTTCAGTCGAACTTGCGACTTGTCGTCTCGATTGCCAAGAAATACCAAGCTTCAGGGTTGCCACTTCTCGACTTGATTCAAGAAGGCAACCTCGGCCTGATGCACGCGGTCGAAAAGTTCGATTGGCGCAAAGGCTTTAAGTTTTCGACCTATGCCACCTGGTGGATTCGCCAAGCGATCACCCGCGGCATCGCTAATACGGGTCGCACGATTCGACTTCCGGTTCATGCTGGCGACACACTCGCCCGCTTGCAAAAGGCCCGCTCGCGTCTCGAACTGAAGTTTGGTCGCCACGCGACTTTGGCCGAATTGGCTGAAGAAGTCGAGATGCCAGCCGACAAAGTAACCGAAGCACTGCGTTTTGCTGCCGAACCTTTATCATTGTCAGAACCGTTGCGTGAAGACGGTGATGCTGAACTTGGTGACGTTGTTGAAGACCGATCGGCTGAGTCACCGTTTGAAGTTGCCGCAACCGCTTTGTTGCCAGAAGAAATTACTCGCTTGCTTGCACCGCTCGACGAGCGCGAACGCGAAATTTTGGCACTGCGTTTCGGTCTCGACCGTGGTGAGCCGCGCACACTCGAAGAAGTTGGCGAAGCATTCAACTTGACTCGCGAACGAATTCGACAAATCGAAGCGCGCGCGATGAGCAAGTTGCGTCATCCGTCTAGTGACACCGGCGCTCGCGACCTTCTTTCGGTTTAATCTCGCC
>BJFV01000267.1 GCA_014190055.1 Actinomycetes bacterium | reverse complement strand
AGTTGCGACAACTACTGCTAGTAAAGCGATTCGTTTCACCCGTATATCGTGCCACCTCAAGGTGAGATTGCGGCGTATATCAACTATTGTTAGGCGTCGTCATGAACAGCACCAGCGCACAATCAACGTTGCCAGCGCAGGTGGTTTTGGTTGTTGATTTTGGTGCGCAATATGCACAGTTAATCGCGCGGCGTGTGCGTGAAGCCAAGGTGTATTCAGAGATTGTCGCACACACGATTAGCGCGGCTGAAGTAAAGAAGCGCAAGCCTGCGGCGATCATTTTGTCGGGTGGGCCGAAAAGTGTTCATGTTGATGGGGCGCCAAAACTTGATGCTGCGATTTACGAACTTGGTATTCCGATTTTCGGTATTTGCTATGGCGTGCAGTTGATCGCGCAACAACTTGGCGGTGAAGTTGCTCGCGGGGGCAAAGGCGAATATGGCCGCACGATTTTGCGGCGTACTTCGGGTGTTAAGTCGAGTGTGCTGACAGATTCAATAGTCGAACAGTCGCGCGATTTGAGTGTATGGATGAGTCACTTTGATGCTGTGACGCGTGTGCCGGAAGGCTTTGTGGCAACTGCGGCGACACCTGATGCACCAATGGCGGTTATTGAAAGTGACTCACGAAAGATTTGGGGCGTGCAGTTTCACCCAGAGGTGATGCACACCCAGCAGGGCACCGAGGTTTTGCGGCAATTCATTTATCAACTTGCCGGGTGCAAACCGACTTGGACAATGGACTCGATTATCGACACACAAGTTAAAGCGATTCGCGAACAAGTCGGAAGTGAGCGAGTTGTTTGTGGTTTATCAGGTGGTGTCGATTCGGCAGTTGCTGCGGCGTTGGTGCACCGCGCGATCGGCAAACAACTGACTTGTGTTTATGTCGACACGGGCTTGATGCGCAAAAACGAAAGCGCACAGATCGTTGAAACTTTTCATCGCGCGATGGGCATCGAACTCGTGCATGTCGACGCTGGTTCGCGTTTTTTTGAGCGACTTGCTGGTGTAACTGAACCCGAAGCAAAGCGCAAAATAATCGGCGAGTTGTTCGTGCGCATTTTCGAAGAAAACACCGGCGGTTTGACGGACGCGAAATTTTTGGTGCAGGGCACGTTGTATCCCGATGTGATTGAAAGTGGTGGCCAAGATGGCACGGCGAGTGTGATCAAGAGTCATCACAATGTGGGTGGTTTGCCAGAAGACATGACACTCAAACTTGTTGAGCCGTTGCGGGCTTTGTTTAAAGATGAAGTGCGAGCGTTGGGTTCGCAATTGGGCTTGCCGGATGAAATTATTTGGCGACAGCCGTTTCCGGGGCCGGGTTTGGGTGTGCGAATTATCGGTGAAGTTACTCCCGACAAAGTGGCGATCTTGCAGAATGCCGATGCGATTGTGCGCGAAGAAGTTAGAGCCGCTGGGCTTGAGCGCGAAATTTGGCAAGCGTTTGCAGTGCTTGCTGACATCAGGTCTGTTGGTGTGATGGGCGATGAGCGCACTTATGGTCGGCCGCTAAGCGTGCGCGCC
>BJFV01000266.1 GCA_014190055.1 Actinomycetes bacterium | reverse complement strand
CAATGGCGACTACTCGCCCATCTTTGCGGTCTGTGTTTGTTGCTGTGCTCATTTTTTCTCCCTTTTAATTTCGCTTAAAACTTCGTAACTAACTACTTGCCATTTCACGAACTACATCGTCAGAACCCAGCGCCTCAGCGCCACTGACGATTTCCATAATTTCTGTAGTGATCGAGTCTTGACGCGCACGGTTCATGATTCGCGACAAGTTCTTGATCAATTCTTCGGCGTTATCTGTCGCCGACTTCATCGCACGCTGACGAAACGCATGCTCACTTGCTGCGGCATTCAACAACGCCGCATAAATTCGGGCCTCAACATAACGCGGCAACAAAGTTTGCAAAATCAATTCAGGATCTGGCTCGAACTCATAACTCGCCCCCGCAGCCGACTTGCCGTCGCCACCAGCGACAACATCGCGCTCAAGTGGCACAAGTGGACGTCGTACAACCTCTTGTCGACCTGATGAAACGAACCGCGTATAAACCAACTCGACGCGATCAACTTCGCCGCTCAAATACAAATCAACGACGAACTGGCCGATCGCTTTTGCGTTTTCATACTTTGGCGCATCAGAAAAACCAGTAAAACTCTTCGAAGTTTTATATTGACGAAACCTGAAATAGTTCTCGGCCTTGCGACCAACAGGCACAACCAAATAACTCTTCGACGCTAAAACATCGGCTTTAACTTCGCCTTCTGTGGCGCGCAAGATGCCAGCGTTATAGCCACCGCACAAACCACGGTCGGCAGTGATTGCGACGTAGCAAGTCGTGCGAATCTCAGGTCGCGCCTTCAAAAACGCCGATGTGTTGCCGGCACCGCCAGCAGCCAAATCTTTAACAACTTCAGTGATTCGTTCGCTGTATGGCACGGCAGCAGCAACTCGCTGTTGGGCTTTGACAATGCGCGAGCCAGCAATCAATTCCATTGCGCGCGTGATCTTCTTGGTCGCTAAAACCGATCTGATCCGACTGCGCAATATGCGCTCTTGCCCGCCTGCCATTTTGGTTTAGACCTACTCAGTCGCGAGCGTTTTTGCGCTCGCCGCTTCGCCAGTTTCACCAGCATCAGTTTTTGTTGGATCAACAGCGCCTGATTTTTTGGTCGGCACAAAGCCAGCCTTAAACGCAGCAACGATTGATGCCAGATCTTTTGGCACGTCTGCTTTTGGTTCTTGGCGAATACCTGAGAGCAGACCAGCATGGCGTGAACGCATGTGCTCGAGAAGTTCGTTCTCAAAGCGGCGCACATCGCCAACCGGAATGTCGTCGAGATAACCCTTGGTGCCAGCAAAAATCGAAACAACTTGTTCTTCAACTGGCATCGGCGAGTTGAGTGGTTGCTTCAACAACTCAACCAAGCGATATCCACGCTCGAGCTGTGCTTTTGAAATCGCGTCAAGTTCGCTACCGAAAGTTGCAAACGCCTCAAGTTCGCGGAACTGCGCCAAGTCGAGTTTCAAAGTACCCGAAACACTCTTCATAGCTTTGATCTGCGCAGCGCCACCTACACGGCTAACCGAGATACCTACGT
>BJFV01000265.1 GCA_014190055.1 Actinomycetes bacterium | reverse complement strand
TAGATTAGGGGCAAATGAATAGTTTGTTTGGGGCAAGTTTGCTCGAGGTGCACACCTCGTGGTCGTGGATCATGATTATCGGCAACGGTTTGGCAGGGTTGTGGGCGTTGGTGGCGCACAAAAACATTGCGCTTCGTAGTCGTGCGTTGTGGTGGTTTACGGGCATCGCTCAAGTTTCTGTTTTTGTACAAGTAGTTCTCGGCGTCGCAGTTGTGAATCGTGACAAAATTGAATATCCCGCGTTTCACGCTTTCTATGGTTTTGTCGCAATCATCGCAATCGCAATTATCTATTCGTATCGCGCGCAACTCAAAAGCAAAATGTATTTGCTTTACGGCTTTGGCGGTCTATTCATAATGGGTCTCGGAATTCGAGCAATGCTCGTTGGCCAGGCGGGCTGAAAAACTAGCCAAGCCCCTCAAAAATATTTAGGCGAGGGCTGACTCAAGTGAGTTAAGTGAGTCGTGCAACTTTGCTGGCAGGCGATCACCAAAAACTGCAAAGTGCTCACGAATTTGTGGCACGGCTTCACGCCAGCCATCAGTATCGAGCGATGTGATCGCTTCAAGATCGGCAGTGTTGATACTCAGACCATCAGTATCGAGCGAATCTGTCGCCGGTAGAAAGCCGATAGCCGTTTTTCGTGCGTCGGCTTTGCCTTCGAGGCGTTCGAAAATCCATTTCAGAACACGACTGTTTTCGCCGTAGCCAGGCCATAAGAATCGACCGTCGTTGTCGCGCCTAAACCAATTGACGAAAAATATTTGTGGAAGTTTTGCAGCCGAAGTTTTTGAACCGACCGACAACCAGTGAGAAAAATAATCGGCCATGTTGTAGCCACAGAATGGCAACATCGCCATCGGGTCGAAACGAAGTTTGCCGACCGCACCGCCAGCAGCCGCAGTTGTTTCGCTGGCCATGATCGAGCCAAGAAATACTCCGTGGTCCCAATCGAATGCTTGCGTCACAAGCGGCACGGTTGTGCGTCGACGACCGCCAAACAAAATCGCCGAGATTGGCACACCACTTGGGTCTTGCCATTCAGGTGCAATAGATGGACATTGACTTGCCGGCGCTGTGAATCGCGCGTTCGGGTGCGCCGCCGGAGTTTCGCTCTCGGGTGTCCACGCATTGTTACGCCAGTCGATTGCACGCGCGGGTTTTGTCGGCGACATGCCTTCCCACCACACATCACCTTCAGATGTAAGTGCAGTGTTTGTAAAAATGCAGTTCGCATTCAACGTGTGCATTGCGTTCGCATTCGTCTCGTAACCGGTGCCAGGTGCAACGCCGAAAAAGCCGGCCTCAGGGTTGATCGCGTAAAGCTGGCCGTCTTTGCCGAATTTCATCCAGCAAATATCGTCACCAATTGTCTCGGCTTTCCAACCTTTAATTGTCGGCACAAGCATCGCCAGGTTTGTTTTGCCACAAGCCGATGGAAACGCCGCAGCAATGTATTTGAACTGACCGCTTGGATTTGTGAGTTTCAAAATCAACATGTGTTCGGCCAACCAGCCGTCATCGCGAGCCATCACCGATGCGATGCGCAAAGCGAAACACTTTTTGCCGAG
>BJFV01000264.1 GCA_014190055.1 Actinomycetes bacterium | reverse complement strand
ACCCATCTGATCCATCATGATGAACGGGTCAAGAATATTTTTTGCAATGCCAGCAAATGCGCGACGAACAGGAAAACCTTCACCCTCAAAACCGCTTGGTGCAGTGGTCACAGAGCGAACGGGGCGGTCGGTTACTTCGGCACCAGGCGTACTGATGCGCGCGAGTTTGAGTGTGTCGGCGGTAACTGCAGGCATGGTGAGTCCTTTTCAGACGGACAACTAACTAGTTGCTAAACCAATCATATTGTTTTATTTAGAATTGGCTTTTGTCGCGGCAGTGTCATTTGTCGCGAGATTAGCGCAGATCTTGTATTTTTCGGCTGCCTTTGTGCGGGACTGATGCACTTGTTAGCAAGATTGCTGGCACTTCGTCTTTCATAACTGACACGAGCACACCGCCACCAACTGCAGAAACAACGCCGACAAAAATTGCAGAGATCACTGGCATGTCAGCACGAAGCCCATAAGCGACACCCGAGATCGCAAATAATCCGAGCGCAAGTGCATTAAGCAATCTGACGAGAAAGCTAATTCGCGCCAGTTGCTGACCAAGAAGCAACACGATCACGATCGCACCGAGCACCGTTGCTAAAAGCCACGGTGTGCGCAAACTTTCAACGGGTAGATTGCCGACAAGTAGGTCTCGAATGAAACCTCCTCCTAGACCCATCAAAACTCCAAACGTCGACAAACCCACGATGTCCCAGTGGCGCTCGTCGTCAATTGATGCACGAAGTGCGCCGACGATCGCATTCACGCCGACAGTGGTCATCGCTAGCCACAAGGGCGTGCTAGTTGCTAGATCAGGTAGAAAATTCATGTCATGTTTTGGCGGGGTAGCGACGCCACTTGAATGGTGCGTTTATCGCGACGGCGAGCAAAACGAGCAGCACAGCATTCAACAAAACTGGTCGCCAAATAAATTCAAAGCCAAGATCAGTAACTGCGTCGCCGCCGATTACCGCTGTTAGAGCAGTGCCACCACTTGGTGGGTGCATGTATCCGAATCGGGTCATTATGCCTGCGTGCACACCGACAGCGACGCCAACGGCGAGCGCCGTGTTGTCAAAAACTTGTGCTGACAAAACACCAAAGAATGCGGCCATGCAGTGGGCGAGTATTACGGGCACGGGTTGTGCCGCTGGCGCGGTCGGCATCGTGAACAAAATGACCGTCGTAGCACCCATCGATAGCGCGAGAATCGGCGCAACACTGTCGAGCAACGCATCGCTAACCAGCCATGTAATTGCCATACCGAGCGCAGCACCAACAGCGCCAATTACGGCATCTTTATTGTTGGCTTTCGGCGACGGAAAGAGCCTCAAGATTAAGCGCGCCCAAATTTCTTTGACTCTTCAGCGAACTGCTTGGCGATTTGTGAAGTAATTGACGCATTTGTCTTTGAGATCGACTGTACAAAGTCATAACTAGTGATGTGGCTTGGCTCAATGCCTTTTCGAGCCCGATCAAAAGCGATGCTCGCCGCGCGTTGCGAAGCCAATTCGATGTCGCCTGGAGTAAAGCCTTCGGTCGCTTTGACCAAATCTTTGATTTTCACATCTTGCGTGTCGAGTCGAGCGAGAATTTTCGTCCACAGTGCGTGGCGGGCGTC
>BJFV01000263.1 GCA_014190055.1 Actinomycetes bacterium | reverse complement strand
GGCCAGATTGCTCGGCGATGTCGATAACTAAAACTTGTTCGAGCACAATTGCTGAATCGATGATCACATCAACACGGTTGCCGCTTTGCAAAATTGGCAACGGCCCGGCACTTTGCATTGCTACGGCGCGAAACCCATTTGGTATTTCGTATCGACTTGCGCTTTGCAGCACGGCAGGCGCAATTTTTTCGTCGTTAAATGACATGGCTGAAACGAAGTAGACGAGACCGCAGAACACTGAAAGCGAGATAACCACAATTCGCTGTCGTGCGGCGTCGCGACAAAGTGAATACCAAGACTCGAGAAGTTTTGCCTTCATGACTATGCGCCATGTGTGCCGGCTGCAAATTAGTGGCAGCCGCGTATCGCGTGCGGCGTTACTTCGCGGGTGCTGATTTGGTTTCGGTTTTGGGGGCGGGCGCCGCAGTTGTCGTGCTTGCGCTCGAATCTGAGCCGCTCGAACTCGATGACTCACTCGTCTTATTAGTTGTCGTGTCGCTTGTTGAACTCGAAGTCGAGCCGCCAGTTGCGCCAGTTGCTGAACTTGCCGAAGTACCCGACGTCGCGGTCTTGCCCGAAGTGGCGCTATCGGTTTTGTAAAAACCTCCGCCCTTAAAAGTTATGCCAACAGGCGTGAACACTTTTTTGACAGGTCGCGGTTTGCCGTCTGATGGGTGCGGCGCTTGTGTCAACGCATCGTCGCTGAATGCCTGATAGATCTCAATGGTCTCACCAGAGTCAATGAACTTGTAAACATAAGTCGGCATAGGGCTTTTGATTCTAGGATGACAGTGTGGCTGTGCGCACTGCTGTTATTCCTGCGGCCGGAATGGGCACACGCTTTTTGCCCGCGACCCGCGCCACACCCAAAGAATTGCTACCTATATATGACACGCCAGCGCTGCAGTTCGTGATTGATGAGGCGGCGCAAGCGGGCTGCACCCGCGTTGTGATCGTCACCAGCCGGGCCAAGCCGTCGATCGAGAATTATGCATCTGCCGCCAGCACTGACAAAGTCACAGTCAGCGTCGTTTATCAAGATTCGCCTTTGGGTTTAGGTCACGCGGTGAGTTGCGCGCGCCAAGCAGTGGGTGACGAGCCGTTTGTGGTGATGTTGCCTGACGAAATAATGGGCGATGCTTCGTTGACGAAGCAACTTGTCGGTCTCTACGAACAATCTGGCAAGAGCAGTATTGGATTAAAACGTGTACCAACTGCTGAAGTCTCGAATTATGGCAACGTCAAAGTTGCTAGCGGTGCGAGCACCAAAGAATCTTCGGTCGCGATTTTGCAAGTTGTTGAAAAACCAAAACAGGCTGATGCAGTTAGCGACATCGTGATCATCGGTCGCTATGTTTTGTCGCCAAAGATTTTCGAAAAACTCGAACAGATTAAACCCAGTGCGAACGGCGAGTTGCAGTTGACTGACGCGTTGGCGATGTTGGCAAGTGAGAACGCTTTGGTTGGTGTTGTTAGCGATATAACTCGTTACGACACCGGCACGCCGATGGGGCTTTTGCGTGCAGTCATCGAGATTGCTCTCGAGCGCAAAGATATTGGGCCGCAATTGAACTCTTGGCTTAAAGAAAAGTTCAACAAATAGTTTAAAGTCAGGG
>BJFV01000262.1 GCA_014190055.1 Actinomycetes bacterium | reverse complement strand
CTCCGTTTGAAAACGTCGACAAAATTCGCGCCAGCATCAATGTGCTTGGACCGTTGCTCACTCACTATGGTCAAGCGCTGATCAACTGGCCGGGCGGCGACGACTTTGGCGGACGACCTATTGATCTACACATCAGTGGTCTCGAAAAAATGGGCGCAACGATTGAACAAAACTTGTTGAACATCAACGCGTACGCCGATGAATTGCATGGCGCCGAGATCGAACTTTCTTTCGCCAGTGTTGGTGCGACTGAAAATATTCTGACTGCTGCGATTTATGCAAAAGGCACGACAGTAATTGACAATGCGGCACGCGAACCAGAGATCGGCGACTTGTGCAACATGCTCGTGGCGATGGGTGCACAAATTGAAGGCATTGGTACTTCACGATTAGTAATTCATGGTTCGAAAAAAGGTTCATTACGCAGTGTGCGACATGCAGTGATCAACGATCGCGTGCAAGCAGCGACGTACATTGCCGCAGTGGCGATTGCCGGAGGCGATGTGCAAGTGCGCGGTGCACGACCTGAACACATGGAGATGGTGATTAACAAATACACGCAGATGGGTGTGTCGATTTATCCGCAGCGAGATGGTCTGCGTGTCACGGCGCCAGAGCGTCTTGCGGCAATTGACTTTGCGACGTTGCCGTATCCGGGCATCGCGACTGACTACAAGCCGCTGCTTGTGGCGATGAACTCGGTCTCAAGTGGTGTGGGCATTGTGACTGAAAATTTGTTTCCGGGTCGGTTTAGATATATCGAAGAGTTGTGCAAACTCGGCGCCGACATTCGCATTGACGGACATCACGCCGTGATCAAAGGTGTCGATCATTTGATTGGCACTGCAGTGACTGCACCTGATATTCGTGCTGGTGCTGCTTTAGTAGTCGCTGGTTTGGCGGCTCACGGCGAAACTGTGATCGGTGAAATTCACCACATCGATCGTGGCTATGACGACTTAGTCGGACGACTTAGTGGTCTCGGTGCTGACATCACTCGCGTTTGACTCGCGTTTGACGCGTCGCGTTGCCTGCCACAACACCCCGATTATCACGAGAATTGGTCCTACGACCAAGAGAATTTCATCCCAACCACCTTGGTGAGCAAGCACCCTCGTATCGTAGAGGGTTCAGGAATAAAAAATAGACAGGATGCTTAGTGTCGATTCGCACGCAAGTTGAAGAAACGATCGAAGTGATTCGCCCGGCTTTGCAGGCCGACGGCGGTGACATCATTTTGCGCGAAGTTGACGAGACGACTGGTGTTGTCAGCGTGACTCTCACTGGCGCGTGCGGCACTTGTCCGGCGTCAGACCAAACGCTGAAGGCTGGCATCGAGCGCATTATGCGCGACCGAATTGACGGCATTACTGAGGTCATTGCGGTTTAAATGAACTCGCGTTCAACCGACATCAAAAAATTATTTGAGGATGCTTGCGCCGGTGACCGTGCAGCCCTCGCACGATTGCTTTCGCTGATCGAGCGCGGCGGTGACGACGCGCGAAGTGTCGGGCGGTTGGTTTATCCAAAAGTTGGCAATGGTTACGTGGTCGGCATCACCGGTGCGCCAGGTGCGGGCAAAAGCACGCTTACTTCATCGCTGATTAGTCACTTGCGT
>BJFV01000261.1 GCA_014190055.1 Actinomycetes bacterium | reverse complement strand
GATGTGCCGAGCGAAATTGCGACGTCACCAGGTAGTAAGCCGATGCCGAGCGCGCCGGCCATATTGTCGCCCGTGCCGCAAGCAATGACTGCGTCTTGCCAAGTGCCAGTTTGTTCGAGTGGTGAAGCGACGCGTGGCAGTGCAGATGACCAGTCGCGCTTTGAGTCGATTATTTTGAGAACCTCGTCGTCGTATTGGTTAGTTTTTGCTGACCAATAGCCAGTGCCTGATGCGTCGCCCCGATCGGTAACTATCTCATTGGCGCCGCCACCACGAAGTTGCCAAGAAAGATAATCGTGCGGAAGACAGATGCGTGATGTTCGCGACCAGTTTTGTGGCTCGAGTCGTTTGATCCATGAAAGTTTGGTGACGGTAAAACTTGCGACGGGCACGCTGCCGACGTGTTCTGCCCACCATGCTGCGCCGCGTTGATCGACGCACCATTGCGCGTCTGGCGCTGATTGGGTGTCGTTCCAAAGTTTGGCGTTGCGAACGACATTATGTTCGCGATCGAGTGTGACAAGGCCATGCTGCTGGCCAGCAACCGAAATCGCGGCAAACTTTGTTTGCGGATTTTTGGCAGTTGCGATATCTAGTGCGGTGTTGAACGCCTTGAGCCACTCGTTGGGGTGGGTTTCGCTTAGCGGGGCTGCGCCCGTATCTGGGTGTGCGGCGCGACCGGTTGAAACTAATTCGCCTGAATCAAGATCGCGGAGCTCTACTTTTGTTGACTGCGTTGATGAATCAACGCCGATAACAACCGGCATTGGTTATCTGACGCCGAGCAACAGTTCTGTGACGAGTTGGTCGAGGCGCTCGTGAGCGTAACCACGTTCGCCGAGGGCTTTGACATCGAATGTGCCGGTGCGCAAAGTGTGAAGTGCGTCTGCGCCGTAACCATCAGGTGATGTTGGTTCGGCGAGTTTGTCGAACATCGCTGCTTTTAGTGCTGCCTGAATTTCTTTGTCTTGTTTGAACTGGCGCGACTTTTCGGCCAATATCAGATAAGTGCGCATGCAGCCACGGGCGAAGTCCCATACGCCTTCGGCATTTTCAGTGCGATAGGCGTGAGCGTCGAAGTGCAACATGCCGTCCCACTTTGAGTCTTCGAGAAGTTTGACCAAGTAGAACGCATCGCGAATACCTTCGCTGCCGAATCTGAAGTCTTGGTCGAACTTGCCGATGCGTTGTGCGTTGAGGTCGATGTGAAACAACTTGCCGTGCCACAAAGTTTGCGCAACCGCATGTGTGAAGTTGAGGCCGCTCATCGTTTCGTGGGCGAACTCTGGGTTGAGGCCGACCATTTCAGGCCATTGCAGTTCGTTGATGAAGGCAATCGCGTGACCAACCGTTGGCAAGAACATGTCGCCGCGCGGCTCGTTTGGTTTTGGTTCAAGAGCGAACTTCAAGTCATAGCCACGGTCTTTGGCGTATGCGCAACAGATATTGACGGCTTCGGCATAGCGATCAAGTGCGGTGCGAACATCTTTGGCTGCTTCACACTCGAGACCTTCGCGACCGCCCCACATGACATAGACCTTGGCGCCGAGTGAGACACCCATGTCGATTGACTCCATTGTCTTTTTGATTGCGTAGCGGCGAACGACTGGATCGTTGGCAGTGAAAGCACCTTCTTTGAACA
>BJFV01000260.1 GCA_014190055.1 Actinomycetes bacterium | reverse complement strand
GGTTTGATCTTGGGTCGCAGTGGCATCAATGAGGCCTACAAAACTGGTCGGGGCAGCATCAAGATGCGCGCAAAAGTTGCTATCGAAGATGGCGTGCGCGGTCAGATGCGAATCGTTGTCACCGAATTGCCGTATCAGGCGAGCTGTTCAGCCATTGCTGCGCGAATTCAAGAGCTTGTTGATGGTGGAGAACTCGACGGTATTGCCGATGTTAATGACAACTCGTCGGGTGGCGAAACAAATTTGATTATCACACTCAAACGCGACGCCAACTCAAACGTCGTAATGAACAACCTGTTCAAACTCACGACCTTGCAAACAAGTTTCCCAGTAAACATGGTTGCACTTGTCGACGGTGTGCCGCGCACAGTCAACCTTCGTGATGCGTTGCAAGGTTACGTGCGTCACCAAATTGATGTAATCACTCGTCGCAGCAACTATCGCCTCAAGAAAGCTCAAGATCGTGGCCACATTCTTGAGGGTCGTCTCAAGGCGCTAAATGTTATTGATGCCGTAATCAAAGTGATTCGTGGCAGCGAAGACGGCAATGCCGCAAAAGCAGCCCTGATGGGCAAACAATTTGGTTTCACCGAGCGCCAAGCAATTGACATTCTTGACATGCAGTTGCGCCAGCTAACTCGTCTCTCGCGTATTGATCTTGAAACTGAACAAAAAGATGTTCAGGCGCAAATCAAAGAACTGAAAGCAATTTTGAACGACGACAAAAAGCTGCGCGCAGTGATTTCGAAAGAACTTTCGGCTGTTCGCGAAACTTTTGCAACCGATCGCGTTTGCAAGATCACCGCCGATGTCGGCGAAATGAGTGTCGAAGACTTGGTCGATAACCGCGAACTTGTGGTTGTAATGACCCAAGCCCAATACATCAAGAGTGTTTCAGCCGATTCGTTCAGATCGCAGGGCCGTGGCGGTCGCGGTGTATCAGGCGCGAAAATGAAAGACGCCGACATCGTGCGCAACGTAATTTTCACCACGTCGCACGCATATCTTCTGTTCTTTTCTAATCGTGGCCGGGTTTATCGCTTGCGGGCACTCGAAATCCCCGAGCGTGAACGCACAGCCAAAGGTATTCCGATTGTCAACTTGTTGCCATTGCAAAACGGCGAAACAATTCAGGCGATCATTGACACGCGCGAATTCCCCGGTACGCGTTATTTGTTCTTCGTATCACGACAAGGTCAGGTTAAAAAGACAGCATTCAACGAATACGACTCTTCGCGCCGCGATGGTTTGATCGCTCTCAAACTGCGACCAAAAGACGAACTTGTGCGGGTCATTGAAACCGGTGGCACCGACGACGTGTTCATCGTCAGTCGTGGTGGGCAGACAATTCGTTTCTCCGAAAAACAAGTTCGACCAATGGGTCGCTCGGCCGCGGGTGTGCGTGGCATGCGATTGCGTGCCGGTGACGAAGTTGTATCAGTCGATGTGGCTAAAGATGATGCGTCAATTTTGCTTGTGACCGAGTCTGGTTACGGCAAGCGCACGCAAATCAGCAACTTCACCCGAAAAGGTCGTGGTGGCATGGGCATGATTGGCATCAAGTTGACCGGTAAAAAAGGTCGAGTAGTCGCAGCGTTCATGGTTGGTATCGAAGACGAAATTGTTGCGGTGTCATCGGCAGGTACAACAATTCGTACTCCAGTTAAAGAAATTT
>BJFV01000259.1 GCA_014190055.1 Actinomycetes bacterium | reverse complement strand
ACCGAAAGTTGCGTGAAGAGATGCAGATCGAATTAAAACTCTTGCAGAGTCGATTGGGTATCACGTTTGTTGTTGTTACGCACGACCAAGAAGAGGCGATGTCGATGTCCGACCGAATTGCGATCATGCTCAACGGCCATGTCGAGCAACTTGGCGACCCTGAAACTGTTTATGAACGACCAGCGTCGGCCTTTGTTGCAGGGTTTGTTGGGCGAAACAACTTTTGGCAAGGTGTCGCAACTTCTAACGGCGCAAAGGCAAATGACGGCACAGTTTTTGTCGCAACGCGACCGGAAGAAACTGTGCCCGCCGGCCAAGATGCACTCGCTGCAGTGCGACCTGAGACGATCAATCTCTCGGCGACAAAGCCAAGTTCTGATGCCAATTACGTAAGTGCGAAAGTTGCGGGTGTCTCGCACTTTGGTGACGTACTGCAATATGTTGTAACGGCTGGATCTCGAGACTTGTTGGTTCAGGTGAGTCGCACAGACCCGTCTCGGTTTGCTGTCGGAGATTCAGTCTGGTGCGCTTGGTCGGCTGACGATGTTTATCTTTTCTCGGCACGGCAGGCTGATTTGGTGCTCGCAGGCACGCCTCATGCTTAAAGACGTGACTAATATTCAGATAGCACAACAATAAAAAGGGGAAAACAATGAGTAACGAAAACAAGCAATTGAAGATGTTGGCACCCGAAGGTTTTCGTGAAAAACTTTCGCGTCGTGCATTTTTGCAAGGTGGAACTGCACTCGCAGGATTTGCATTAGTTGCTGGGGCTTGTGGTTCGTCAGACGGTGACTCGGCCGATGGCGGCGAGTCCGGCGGCGAGAATTTGGCTTCAGGCGATTGGAGTCGAGTGGTTAATCAGTCAAGTGGAACATTGGCGATGTACACCTGGGGCGACTACAACGATCCTGAGTTGGTTGGTGCACTTGCCGCTTCGACTCTTAACGTGACGATGAAAGTCGACTACTACGGAAGCAACGAAGACTTGATCACAAAGCTCGCAACCAGCGGAGGCGCCAGCGGTTTTGACATTGTTGTGCCAACTGGTCCTTACATTCCACAGATGATCGAGAAAGGTTTGATTCAAAAACTTGACAAGTCGTTGATTCCAAACATTGTGAATATCGACCCAAATTATTTGGCACAAGCATGGGACCCAAAAAATGAGTATTCGGTTTGCAAAAACTGGGGTACAACCGGCTACTTGTATGACACGACAAAAATTTCTAAAGAGATGACCAACTGGCAAGACTTCCTTGACGTGTGCATGGGTGAGGCGAGCGGTAACTGCTCAGTTATCGATGCCGCACCGAACTACTGCGGTGCCTGGTTTTGGGCAAACGGCATTGACTGGAACACCGAGAAAGCTGAAGATCTTGATGCTTGCGAAAAGTTTTTGGTCGAAGAATTCGCGCAACATATCAAGGCGTTCGATAGCTACCCATCAACGAAACTCGCTGAAGGTGCGTATTCGATCGCAATGGCGTGGAACGGCGATGCCCGTCAGGCCTATGTTCGAATCGAAGAAGCTGGAGGCAATCCAGACGATTGGAAGTGGGTTTTGGGTGCACCAGAAACAGAATTGTGGATGGACAACTATTGCATCGCAGCAGGGGCACCGAATGCCGAAGCTGCAAATGCTTGGATCAACTGGGACTTGATTCCAGAAATCTCGATCAAAGACTTGTCGTACCACGGTTATCACACTG
>BJFV01000258.1 GCA_014190055.1 Actinomycetes bacterium | reverse complement strand
ACGCGAATCATTCACCAGTAGTTTCCGCCGATACCGTTAAAGGTGATGTCAACATCACTTTGCGTTGTCGGCGATTTTGCATGGGATGTTTTGATTCGCACCAACAACAACCTGCTCAAGGGCGGCGATTCATTCGGTGAAGTCATGCTCACCCCGGGAGGCAGTGCCGCCAACTTGGCAGTCTGGGCAAAGCGCTGCGGCCTCAATACTCGGTTCATCGGCAAAATCGGTCGCGACCGCTTCGGTCAACTCGCACGCGAAGATTTAGAAAAAGAAAAAATCGAGCATCACTTTGTTGAGACCGACGCTCATCTCACAGGCAGTGTTGCAGTTTTTGTCGACCAAACAGGTGAGCGCAGCATGGTTTCTGGTCACGGCGCCGACTTTTATTTGATTCCATCTGAACTTCCGAGAAACGCAATCATCTCGTCAAATCACCTGCACCTCACAGCATGGAGCTTCTTCACCGACCCACCTCGTTCTGCGGCACGGATAGCGGCACAACTTGCACAACAAAACAATTTGACAATCTCATTTGACCCCGCGTCGTTTCAAATGATTCAAGAAATGGGCGTTGATCAATTTCTTTCATGGACAAAAGACCTAGCAATCGATATTTTCTTTCCGAACTTCGAAGAAGGTCGAGTTCTTACTGGTTGCGATGAACCAGAAGCAATTGTCCGTGCGCTCGCCAACATTTACACCGATGCATTGATAATTTTGAAACTCGATGCCGACGGCGCACTTGTTTTTGACGGCACTACTGCAACCGAGATCGCACCAGCAACCAACAACCTCGTTGATGCAACTGGCGCAGGAGACTCATTTGCAGGCGCCTTTCTTGCCCACTATCTGACGTCAAACTCGCCGGTCGATGCAGCAAAATTCGCGACAAAAGTCGCAGCGTGGGTAATCGAACACTTGGGTGCGCGCCCTACGGCCGATACTCGCCTTCAGCAGATTATTCAGTCAAAATAGTTTCGCAATATAGCGAAATCAGAAACTATCCACGCCGCGACTTGCGACGATTCGGATCATTATCAGTCGGTGGCTTGTTCGTGAGCGGCCCAATATCTGAGATAATCGTCTCAATAGTTGGCCTCGGACCATCAACGTGACTATCAATTGCCATTCGCATCGCGGCTAAATGCTCGGGCGATGTGCCGCAGCAACCACCAACAATTCGCACCCCAGCGTCAACGGCCATGGTTGCATAACGCGCCATCAATTCAGGAGTTCCCGAATATTTGATTTCGACACCTTCGAATCGCGGAAATAATCGTCTCAATAGTTGGCCTCGGACCATCAACGTGACTATCGATTGCCACTCGCATCGCGGCTAAATGCTCGGGCGATGTGCCGCAGCACCCACCAACAATTCGCACCCCAGCGTCAACCGCCATGGTTGCATAACGCGCCATCAATTCAGGAGTTCCCGAATATTTGATTTCGACACCTTCGAATCGCGGAATACCGCAGTTGCCTTTCACAATGATCGGTAGATGCGAATGTGATGCAGTGGCTCCCATCTCAAGTGCAGTTACCAAAATGTCTGACGCACCAACACCGCAATTTGCCCCCATCGCGAATGGCGCCTCTGAGAGACCCGCAAATACCTCGGCCAACCCGTCGGGCTTAAGCCCCATCATCGTTCGACCCGCAGTGTCAAAGCTGCAAGTCGCCGTATACGGCATCGAAATATTTATTGCCGCTTGAGCAGCCGC
>BJFV01000257.1 GCA_014190055.1 Actinomycetes bacterium | reverse complement strand
ACAGACAGCCTGTGGCAACTCGCAAAATAATTTAGTTTTCGCATTCAGTGGGCGGCACCTTCGGGTGTCGCCCACTTTTTATATTTGTTAGCTGCGGCCGGCAAGCCAGTCGGTTTCGTCGCGACCGAGATCTCGCAGGCGCCGAACAACCGGCAGTGGCATTTCAATCTCTTCGCCGGCGCGAACCTTGGCAATCATCGCACCGTTTTCATCCCAAATGTGACAGGTGTTGATCGTCGAAGCAAACTGTTTGATGCGTTGCTCTTGTAAATCTTGCGCCGACTGCGCTGAATCTTCACTCGCCATTGCAGTGCCGACGCGCATCGACCAACCAGTTTGAATCGCCACTGGCGCCATCGCCGCAAGCAACGCACCGATGTGTGTGCAACCGCGCGAACTGCCGAAAAGTTCGCGAACCTTGGCATTGAAACCGCGTGCGATCGACATTCCTTCGAGTTTTTTGTAGTGGTCGGTGATGTTTGTGCAACCTAAGTGCGGGTGGTTTTTGAACTCAACACTCGCCTTTTCAATCAAAAATGTCGGGTAGACAATCTGCAACTCAACAATCATGTGATGCATCCAAATCGGATCAGGATCATTCTCGATATAAAGACCCGCGGGCTTCTCATCGACTATCGCCCCGCGCAGCAAGAACCGCTCATCTGACATGCGAAACGCCTGCACTTGATACTGCCGCGTGTGAATCAAAGGATAATTAGCGTCAACTGGAAACAATTTGTTTGAAAACATGAAGCCACGCTAACCGCGAATGTAATAAAGTGAAGTCGTTCGGCACATTCGCCGACAAATTGGAGACTCAAGTGAACACAACAATCGACACCGAAATTGGCAAGCTAAAGCGCCTCAACCTAATTGCAGGCGCACTGCACCTTGCTTCGCTCTTGGCGATCTTGTTTCTCGCTAACGATGCAAAACTGCCAGTAAATGCGATCTATCTGACCGAGGCACCTGGCACGGGCAACTTCACTGATCCGATCAATTTGTTCAATCTAAAAATTGGATACATGGTTGCGGCGTTCTTGGCGCTCTCAGCATTTTTTCACTTTTTCATCAGTTCGCCAGCAATGTTTGGCAAATACACAGCCGGCCTGAAAAACCACATCAACGTCTTTAGGTGGGTCGAATATTCGTTGTCGTCAACGATCATGATCATCGTGATTTTGCAACTCAATGGCACCGCCGACTACATCGCACTCATGGGCATCGCTGGCGTCAATGTCAGCATGATTTTGTTCGGCTGGTTGCAAGAAAAATACACAACACCTGGTGACGGCGATCTTTTGCCATTCTGGTTTGGTTGCATCGCCGGCATCGTGCCATGGCTTGCAACTTTGGCCAACATTCTTTCGCCGAAAGGGCCAGCCGAGTCAACAACGCCAGGTTTTGTCTATGGCATTGTGATTTCGCTATTCATCTTGTTCAACTGTTTTGCAATTGTGCAATACAAGCAATACAAAGCCAAGGGCAAATGGGCAAACTACGTATACGGCGAGCGTCGTTACATCGTGCTCAGCCTCGTGGCAAAGTCACTTCTCGCCTGGCAAGTGTTCTCAGGTTCACTCGCCTCTTAAACCGCACGTAGTTAGAGATGCCGTCGACTAATTCTGATCGAAGCAAGCACTTCGCGGCGATCGAAAAGAAGCACGGTGAAAAAGCGACAGTTTGGCTGAAACGCCTCAAAGACTTAAAAACCGACAAATATCAAGAGCAAATTTCGTTTTT
>BJFV01000256.1 GCA_014190055.1 Actinomycetes bacterium | reverse complement strand
AGGCGACTGGATAATTGTTTCAGGACAACTTGGACTCAAAGATGGAGCAATCGTCAGCGGCGGAGTTCGCGCACAAACTGCGCAAGCAATTGAAAATTTGAAAGGTCAACTGAAATCAGTTGGCGCATCAATTAAGGACGTTAAAAAGACGATGTGTTTTTTGACCGACATGGATACTTTTGCAACGTTTAATGATGCATATGTTGAAGGTTTTGGTACTTCGCGACCAGCGCGCAGCACGATTGGTGTTGCATCGTTGCCAGCCAATGGCGCAGTTGAGATTGAGGCTTGGGCTTACAAGCCTGAGAAATAATATGGCAGGCGCGATAATTCTCGTTTTAGCGCTTTTGGCGTTTCCGATCGTTGTCGGCTTGTCAACTGCAGGCATTGCTGCGTTGCTCGGCCACTTGTTGTATCGCGATGCCGATGAACGACACGCGAAGAGCGAACTTCGCGAGCTAAATATCTGAATTCAGAACTCGCTGATCTCGTAATCGCGCACGCGTCGCTTGTTGCGACGATGGATAACAATCGAAGAGAAATTAGCGATGGCTGGGTCGCGATTACTGATGGTTTTGTTTCGGCGATTGGTAGCGGTCTGCCGCCAGCCGCAAAGCAAGTTGTTGATGCAACTGATTGTCTGGTGACGCCAGGCTTGGTTAATACGCACCATCACCTTTATCAGAATTTAACGAGAGCGTTTCCGCCGATGACGAATGCGCCGCTGTTTGGTTGGCTGCAGACTTTGTATCCGCTTTGGTGCTCGCTTGACGAAGAGTCGGCAAATGTTTCGGCTTGGGTCGGCTTGGCCGAACTTGCATTATCGGGCTGTACAACTTCTACTGACCATCTTTATGTTCACCCGGCGGGTGCTGGCGATTTGTTAAGTGCCGAGATTGCCGCGGCGCGCGATATCGGCGTGCGTTTTCATCCAACGCGTGGCTCAATGTCGTTGTCTGTGAAAGATGGCGGTTTGCCACCCGATGATGTCGTACAAGATCACGATGTGATTCTCGAAGAGTCGGCGCGCGCGGTTTCGATGCATCACGATCGCAGTCGTGGAGCGATGGTGCGTGTAGCGCTGGCGCCATGTTCGCCGTTTTCTGTAACGAAGAAGTTGATGATTGACTCGGCAGAGCTGGCCGCAAAACTTGATGTTCGTTTGCACACACATTTTGCCGAAAATTCAGAAGATGATGCATTTTCGTTGGCGACTTTTGGTTGTCGACCGATGGAATATCTAGAAGAAGTTGGTTGGTGTAGCGATCGCACTTGGCTCGCCCATTGCGTGATGCCAAATCATGAAGAGATTCAGCGCTTGGGCGCTGCACGAATTGGCGTTGCGCATTGTCCGAGTAGCAATTTGATTTTGTCGTCAGGCGTTGCACCAGTTATCGACTTAATCGCTGCTGGAGTTCATGTTGGTATCGGCGTCGATGGCTCTTCATCGGCTGACAGTGCGTCGATGTGGCTTGAAGCGCGTCAAGCGATGTTGCTCGCAAAATTGCGCAGTGGTGCAGGCGCAGGCACAGCGCGAATGGCACTTGAGTGTGCAACACGTGGCGGCGCGGGTTGTCTTGGTCGTATTGGTGAAATTGGTGAATTGTCAGTCGGCAGTGTTGGTGATGTGGCAATTTGGTCGCTGACTGGCCCTGCATTTGCCGGGGCGATTGCCGACCCGATTGAAGCATGGTTGCGTTGTGGGCCAGTTGCAGCTCGCGACACCATTGTGCACGGCAAACATGTTGTGCGTGATCAT
>BJFV01000255.1 GCA_014190055.1 Actinomycetes bacterium | reverse complement strand
GAAACACCGCAGTTCTCGTTGTGATTGACGGTCTCGTAAAAGGTGTGTGCGTTGTTGCCGATCAACCAAAACCCACCAGCGCACAGGCGATTTCAGAACTTAAAAAACTTGGTCTTCGATCTGTTTTATTGACGGGCGACAATGACGCAACTGCTTCTGCAATCGCCCTTCAAGTTGGCATTGAAAACAACGAACAACACGTAATTGCGGGCGTTCTACCTGGCGAGAAAGTTCAAGTTGTCGCCGACTTACAAAATCGCGGTTACGCAGTGGCAATGGTCGGTGACGGCGTCAATGATGCCGCCGCACTTGCTCAAGCCGATGTCGGCATAGCCATGGGCACCGGCACTGACGTGGCGATGCACGCAAGTGACTTGACAATCATCAGTGGTGATTTACGCCTCGTCGCAGATGCGATTTTGTTGTCACGAGCAACATTGCGCACAATCACAGCAAATGTGTTTTGGGCATTCGCCTATAACACTGCTGCTATTCCACTTGCCGCACTCGGTTATCTAAACCCGATGTGGGCAGGATTAGCAATGGCACTATCGAGCATCTTTGTTGTCACAAATAGTTTGCGCCTTCGCTCAACAAAACTCACGCCACACACTGCGTTCGTTCACGCAACTCGCTAATCGCCATAGCGCGCCAAGCACGAGCGGTTCGCTCGGCAATGCCGTAGCGCTTGGCAATAACAGCAGCAGTATCGCCATTTGCAACAGCTCGTAAGACTGCAACATGTCTGGAGGCAATGCCTTGACTAATCGCAATATTGATCAAACTTTCTAAACTCACTTGCGGAGCGAACTCGCTTGTCTCTGGTTCGGCAACAAGTTCGCCCAACAAACTTGGCTCAACAGCAAACATTTTTACTTTTTTCGCTCGGTTGGCCTGAACGAATGCAAAATATTCACTGTCAAGAACAAGGTTCGACGCAACTTTGTTTGGGCGACGATGCCATGGATATTGTCGAATAACCGTCCATGCAGTTGGCAATACTTCACCTAGCGCGGCGTCGATTCCGCCGTCGATGATTTGTCCACGTCGACGAGCGATCGCAACAAGAGGTGGCAAAATTCGTTGCAGAACAATACGCGCAGCAAGTTCGTCTTTACTCGCCCGCTTAACAAGTTGCCACAGATAATTATCACCTTTTGAGTCATCACGAGCAGTGTTGAACCCGGCACGAACAAGGACTTGATCTAAATTCGTCACTTTCGAACCGGGCAGTTGCCAAGAATTAACTACGTCAACTTCTTTTCGTCGTGCACTGATCAATTGCCACTCTTTTACCAGTTTTGAAACTGGGCTATTTGAGCGCTGGGTTAAACCAGTGCTCCAAACCAACTGCTGTGAATCTTGATTTTGGGTCATGCCCCAAATCGTTGAAAACTGATTTCACCGCTGGTGCAACCTCAAGACTCACCGCAGGTCTCACCGCACAAAACTCAGGCGAAAACTTAAGCAAAATTACGGTGCATACTTGTTAGATGAGAATTAATCTGCCGTCTGGCACTAGCTGCGAAATCAATATAAATGTTGCCAATCCAAAAATGGGTCTGGTGATTGCACCTGATATTTTCAGTTTGCGCCCTCTTTATGACGATCTAGTCAAGCGGCTCGCGACTGATTGGCGGATGGCTGTTTGTGCGGTCGAACCGTTTCCAGGCTTACCACTTGGTCCAGAAATTGAGCCGAGATTTGCCGCAGTGAGTTCGCTCGATGATGAAAAACACTTGCGTGACTTACACGATGCCGCAGAC
>BJFV01000254.1 GCA_014190055.1 Actinomycetes bacterium | reverse complement strand
GTCTGCGGCATCGTGTAAGTCACGCAAGTGTTTTTCATCATCGAGCGAACTCACTGCGGCAAATCTCGGCTCAATTTCTGGACCAAGTGGTAAGCCTGGAAACGGTTCGACCGCACAAACAGCCATCTGCCAATCAGTAGCGAGCCGCTTGACTAGATCGTCATAAAGAGGGCGCAAACTGAAAATATCGGGTGCAATCACCAGACCCATTTTTGGATTGGCAACAGTCTTGTCGATTTCGCAGGCGGTTCCAGACGGCAGATTAATTCTCATCTAACAAGTATGCACCGTAATTTTGCTTAAGTTCTCGCCTGAGTTTTGTGCGGTGAGACCTGCGGTGAGTCTTGAGGTTGCACCAGCGGTGAAATCAGTTTTCAACGATTTGGGGCATGACCCAAAATCAAGATTCACAGCAGTTGGTTTGGAGCACTGGATTAACCCAGCGCTCAAATAGCCCAGTTTCAAAACTGGTAAAAGAGTGGCAGTTGATCAGTGCACGACGAAAAGAAGTTGACGTAGTTAATTCTTGGCAATTGCCCGGTTCGAAAGTGACGAATTTAGATCAAGTTCTCGTTCGTGCCGGGTTCAACACTGCTCGTGATGACTCAAAAGGTGATAATTATCTGTGGCAACTTGTTAAGCGGGCGAGTGAAGACGAACTTGCTGCGCGTATTGTTCTGCAACGAATTTTGCCACCTCTTGTTGCGATCGCTCGTCGCCGTGGACAAATCATCGACGGCGGAATCGACGCCGCGCTAGGTGAAGTATTGCCAACTGCATGGACGGTTATTCGACAATATCCATGGCATCGTCGCCCAAACAAAGTTGCGTCGAACCTTGTTCTTGACAGTGAATATTTTGCATTCGTTCAGGCCAACCGAGCGAAAAAAGTAAAAATGTTTGCTGTTGAGCCAAGTTTGTTGGGCGAACTTGTCGCCGAACCAGAGACAAGCGAGTTCGCTCCGCAAGTGAGCTTAGAAAGTTTGATCAATATTGCGATTAGTCGAGGCATTGCCTCCAGACATGTTGCAGTCTTACGAGCTGTTGCAAATGGCGATACTGCTGCTGTTATTGCCAAGCACTATGGCATTGCCGAGCGAACCGCTCGCGCTTGGCGCGCTATGGCGATTAGCGAGTTGCGTGAACGAACGCAGTGTGTGGCGTGAGTTTTGTTGAGCGAAGGCGCAAACTATTTGTGACAACAAAGATGCTTGATAGCGCCATTGCTAATCCTGCCCACATCGGGTTTAGATAACCGAGTGCGGCAAGTGGAATAGCAGCAGTGTTATAGGCGAAAGCCCAAAACACATTTGCTGTGATTGTGCGCAAAGTTGCTCGCGACAACAAAATCGCATCAGCGACAAGACGTAAATCACCACTAATTATCGTCAAGTCACTTGCGTGCATTGCCACGTCAGTGCCGGTGCCCATAGCTATGCCGACATCGGCTTGAGCAAGTGCGGCGGCATCATTGACGCCGTCACCGACCATTGCCACTGCATAACCGCGATTTTGTAAGTCGGCGACAACTTGAACTTTTTCGCCAGGTAGAACGCCCGCAATTACGTGTTGTTCGTCGTTTTCAATGCCAACTTGAAGAGCGATTGCAGAAGCAGTTGCGTCATTGTCGCCCGTCAACAAAACAGATCGAAGACCAAGTTTTTTAAGTTCTGAAATCGCCTGTGCGCTGGTGGGTTTTGGTTGATCGGCAACAACGCACACACCTTTTACGAGACCGTCAATCACAACGAGAACTGCGGTGTTTC
>BJFV01000253.1 GCA_014190055.1 Actinomycetes bacterium | reverse complement strand
TATCGAACGCGAAATGATTGCACGCGGTACTGCAGTGCGTGATGGGGCGGCAACTAGCCAAGTATTTGCCGAGACACTCAAACCGAGGTCAGAACTCTTGCAGGAATACTGCGATTGGATCGTTGGTATTGCACCACGAGATGTGTTTAAAAACTTGCATGTCGCACTTGATTGTGCCAACGGAGCATTCAGCTTTGTAGCACCTGAAGTATTTTCGAAACTTGGGGCGACCGTGACAACAGTTAATGCGACACCAGATGGCCGAAACATTAATTTGCAATGCGGTGCAACGCATCCGTCTTCATTGATTGAAGTTGTCAAGAATGTCGGCGCACATTTTGGTGTTGCCTTTGACGGTGATGGTGACAGATTGATTGCAGTTGACGATAAAGGACAGATCGTCGATGGTGATCACTTATTGGCGATAAGTGCATTAGATATGAAGGCGCAAGGCACGCTGCACGGCAACAAAGTCGTAGTAACCGTGATGACCAACATTGGTTTTCACAAAGCGATGAAGAATGCAGCAATCGAAGTTTTGACGACGCCGGTAGGTGACAGATCTATATTGCTCGCACTTGAAGAACATTCACTTTCATTGGGTGGTGAACAGAGTGGTCACATTATTTATCGAGACGTTGCGACAACTGGCGACGGTTTGCTCGCTGCTATAAAACTTGGTGCGTTTATTGCAGAGAGTAAAAAGTCGTTGAGCGAAATTGCCTCGCGGGCGATGACTAGTTTTCCCCAGGTTCTTATCAACTTACGAGTAGCCAAGCGAGTTGAAAGTATTGATTCAATTTTTAAATCTGAAATTGAGGCGGCCGAGAAGGCTCTCGGTGATAGTGGTCGAGTGCTGGTAAGAGCAAGTGGCACCGAGCCGATGGTGCGTGTGATGGTTGAGGCACCACAGCAAGATGTCGCCGAGAAGGTTGCAGCAACATTGGCCGATGCGATTTCTGCGCGACTCGGCGATTCGTGATGCGAAAGTAGACTAGAAACCATGTGCGGCATCATCTGTGTGCTCAGTCGAAAGACGCGACGAGCAACCCCGACCGCAAACGAAATCTTGGCTCTTCTTGATGGTGCACTTGAAGCTGGCGCCAAAAACGATATTGACCAACTTGCGCAGGCGGTAACTACGGCCGACAGGCTTTTGCGTGGTGATGCTGGTCAATTGTGCATGGCTGACAATCACCAGTTGATTGCTGCAATGACATCGCGAATTGATCAGCTTGACGCAATTGTGATCGCCTACGAGCAATCGATTGAAAAGTCGGCAGGTCTGCAAACCGAGTCGTCACAACACGCTCTGCAAGAGATAATTCGTGCCAAAGATGCGATTTGGGAGTTGCGCAATGATCGCATTCGCACCGCGAAACTTGTTGATGCTCTGGCTGGACAAGGTGCTTCAGAGTCGGCACGCAGAGGATATTTTTCAATTCAGCAAGCGTTCTCGGGATTAGATCGTCTCGAAGTTCGCGGGCGCGATTCGGCTGGCATTCATGTGCTCGTTTCAAACCACGGGCTGAAAGCCACCGATAAACAAGTTAAAGCACTTTTGGCCAACCGCAGCGAAGACGCACTTTTTATGTCTGGTTCGGTGCGCATGACAGAGAATGCTTGGTCGTTTGTTTATAAAGCCGCCGCAGAGATTGGCGAACTTGGTGACAACACGCGCGTGATGCGCAACGCTGTGATTGCCGACGCGCTGTTACGACTTTGCATTTCGCAACCGAACTCGCAAGTTGCAGTTTTGGCACATAC
>BJFV01000252.1 GCA_014190055.1 Actinomycetes bacterium | reverse complement strand
TCTGCAAATGGTCATCGCACCGCGGCATTTCCACTGCACGAATATTGGGTCGACATTGGCCGTCTCGATGAACTTGAGCGTGCTCAACGTGAATGGCCCCAGGAAATTCAGTGAATGTAGTCGTAGTCGGTGCTGGTTCAATCGGTTCACGACATCAAAGAATTCTTAAACAACTCGGCCATCAAGTTTCTGTTGTTTCTGCAAACTCGCCTAATGCTGAATTTAAATCTTTGTCTGACGCACTAGAACGGCAATCATTTGATTATGTCGTGATCGCCAGTCAGACATCGCAACATTTTCATGATTTCTCGACACTGATCCGCAACAAATTCAAGGGCCGAGTGTTAATTGAAAAGCCATTGTTTGAAAAACCTCACAGGTTGAAATCAAATTTATTCTCATTTGCCGCTGTCGGATATAACCTTCGTTTTCACCCAGCGATAATTTGGCTAAAAGACACATTGCCAAAACTCGGTCAATTGTCATCAGCAAACTTTTATGTAGGTCAATATCTACCAACATGGCGACCAGACACCGACTACCGAGAATCGAGTTCGGCTCAAGATATTTCTGGTGGTGGTGTTTTGCGAGATCTCAGCCACGAGTTGGATCTTGCGCAACACTTATTCGGCGATTGGCAACGACTTACTTCTATCGGTGGAAAGTTCAGCGATCTTGAGATAACAACGGACGACACGTTTTCAATTTTGATGTCTGCGACGAAATGTAATGTCGTCTCAGTTCACCTGAATTATCTGGACCAAATAAAGCAGCGCAACATAACTATCAATGGCAACAACGGCACAATCAGCGTCGACCTAGTTGGCAACAGTGCAAGATTCAATGAGACTGAAGTTAAGTTCTCGGTTAGTGCAGATGATTCGTACACTGCCCAACATCTCGCTGTAATTGCAAATGATCCGCAAAACATCTGCACGGTTGGCGACGCACTGAAAGTTGTTGACACAATAGAGGCAATTGAGATTGCTGCCAAAAAGCAAAAGTGGGTCAGCCAGTGAAAGTTCTTTGCACAATTTGTGCCCGCGCGGGTTCAAAAGGTGTCGCTAACAAAAACTTACGGCCAATTAACTCAAAGCCCTTGATCGTCTACTCAATCGAACAAGCCCTTGCCACAAAACTCTTTGATCAAATCGTTGTCAGCAGTGACAGTGTCGAAATCAGAAATGTCTCTCTAGCCCACGGCGCAACTTACGCAGTCGAGCGCCCAATTGAGTTGGCTTCAGACACGGCACCAAAGCTTCCAGCAATTCGCCACTGCGTCGAATCGGCCGAGAAAAAATTTGGGCAGTTTGATGTGATCATCGACTTAGACGCAACTGCACCATTACGTACTCCTGAAGACATCTTGGGTGCGCTTGAACTGCTGAAATCTACGAATTCTGACAATGTGATTACTGGTACGCCAGCCCATCGATCGCCATATTTCAATCTTGTCGAAACTAATGAACAAGGCATCGTTCACTTATCAAAACAACCTCCAGTTTCAGTAGACCGTCGCCAAGACTCACCACAGTGCTTCGATATGAATGCCTCAATTTATGTCTGGCGTCGTGATGCGTTGTTTAAAAATGAAACTCTGTTTACTAAAAACACTCGCTTATTTGTGATGCCACGTGAACGTTCAATTGATATCGATTCACAGACTGACTTCGAGATGGTTGAATGGATGATGACGAAAGGCAGCGCAAAGTGAGCGATCTGAAAAAAAATGACTTGTTCGACCTCACTGGCAAAGTCGCAGTCGTAAC
>BJFV01000251.1 GCA_014190055.1 Actinomycetes bacterium | reverse complement strand
TAGAAGAGACTCGCAAGATGATCAATCAGGCTGTCACGAGATTGCAGTCGCGCCCACACTCTCATGAATACACGGGGCCCGCCGAGGGTTCGTTGGCGCCGATGAATAGTTTTCTTGATCGCAGTCCAATCATTGGCGGGATAAATCCGCTGAGTGTGCCAATGCAGATGAGCATCGACGGCGATGGTGGCAAAGATTCGATTGTCGTTGGTCATGCGACATTTGCTGCTGCATACGAAGGCCCACCAGGTTGTGTTCATGGTGGTTTTATTGCGGCCTATTTTGACGAAGTCTTAGGCATGGCGCAGTCGCTTAGTGGCAACCCCGGCATGACCGTGAACCTGACTGTTGATTATCGCTCACCGACACCACTTTTGAAGCCTGTTGTCTTTCGCGGCTGGGTGGCGTCGGTAGAGGGTCGAAAAATTAGTGTGGCAGGCACGCTTCATCACGGCGAAACACTTTGCGCCGAAGCAAAAGGTCTGTTCGTGTCAATGAGACCCGAGGTGTTTCAGCGATTGCTAGAGATTCGTCAGTCGCAATCAGGTTGAAATTATTTAAGAGGTTGAAGCGCGAGTCGTGACTCGGCTTGCGCCACAATCGACAAAACATCGGGGCCAATTTTTCTCGCTGTGATTGCGCCGACGATTGATGCTAGATCTTCAGTTGTTTTTGGCATTTGCTTGGCAATCAGGCGTAGTTCGTAGTCGCTACAAACATTGACAACCGGTTGCTTGATCACCCGAGCGCGACCGCTGCGCCACGTGCGAAGTTCGTCTTCGAGTGAGGGTGTTGTCGATTTTTTTGGTTTGGCTCGAGCGACAAATTGCGGTTCGGGTTTTAGAGCCGTCTCGCTGACAATATTGGCCAGCAGGTTGCTTTGCCCTGCTGTGCGACCTTTTCGCGATTCGCACCAAGTGACAAACAATTGTTGTGAAGCGCGAGTGAGGGCGACATACGCCAGGCGGATCTCCTCATCTTGTTGGTCTTGAGTTATCGCCGAACTGTGAGGCATCAAACCAACCTCGGCGCCTGCGACGACGACGCACTGCCATTCACGACCTTTGGCCGAATGAAAAGTGAGAACTTCAACGCCTTCGGTGCTGCGGTGCTCTGCCGACGTCGCTCGCATCCATGAAGTGAAAGTGCGACCGTCGACATTGCCCGGGTGATCGAGTTTGAGAAACACTTGAACTTGTTCGGCAACCCAGCGCTGAATTTCAGAATCTGACTCGGTGAGAATATCGGTTACCCATGTAGCGAGCTCGTTGCGGTTAGTGCTTTGCGAAGCGTCGGCGATTGCTGAGTTCAGTTCTTTTGATGGACGAGTGGTGCGGACTGGAATGTTGTTTTTTACAAGAGCATCGACGATCAATTCGACTTGAATATTTGTGCGCACCAGAACCGCAGCCGACTGCCAAGGGTTTTCGCCGCCGGTGTTTGCGTATTGCCACAAGCAGTCGACGACGCCTTGAGCCTCGGCTTCGGCATCTGCGTAGCCACGCAGAATAACCGGTTGCGAAGATGGCTTGATTGCGCGCACATCAATTTGCGGGTCGACGATTTTCGCGATCGTTGTCGCAGCGTTCAAGATTTCTGGTGTGCAACGATAATTATTTGGTAGTCGTAAAACAGTTGTGCCGCGAATCTTGTCAGGAAGTTCGTCGAAAAGTCTTTTATCTGAGCCGTTCCATCCGTAAATTGCTTGCATCGGATCGCCGACAATAAAAACATCGGCGCGTTGCCCGCGAATTGCTTCGAATAGTTCGTATTGCAATGGGTTCA
>BJFV01000250.1 GCA_014190055.1 Actinomycetes bacterium | reverse complement strand
TACGAGCGTGCAGAAAAAATTAATTCGCTCTACTCAGGCGGCTACTTTGAGTTAGTCCGCCGATTCACGTTTAAGCCATACGACCAACCCGTTTACAGCAAGTCGGTTTAACTTTTTTCAAAAGCGTGCGCGAGAACTAGAGTTCTCTCGTGGCAAATGCGAAAATTTTGATTAATACTTCGGGTCTTGACCGCGAATCAGTCGTCAAAGTATCCCGCGAGAGTGCTGAAGTCGAAATTACCCCGAGCGCGTTAGACGCAATCGCGCGATCAAGCAAAATTGTTGAAGATCTCGCCAAGTCTGATCAACCGGTCTATGGCATCTCGACTGGTTTTGGTGCGCTTTCGACAAAACACATCGCCCTGAGCGACCGAGTTGCTCTGCAACAATCGCTGATTCGTTCGCACGCAGCGGGCATGGGTGATGTCGTCGAAACCGAAGTGGTGCGTGCGATGCAGTTGCTGCGACTTCGCACTCTTTGCAGCGGAGCAACCGGAGTTCGACCAGTTGTTGCCGAAACAATGGCCGCGATGCTGAACGCATCGATCACGCCTGTTGTCTACGAGTATGGCTCACTGGGTTGCAGTGGCGATCTTGCGCCGCTGTCGCATTGTGCTCTCGCGCTCATGGGTGAAGGCGAAGTCTTCGACAAATCAGGCCGTCGTCGACCATCAATTGATGTGCTCAATGAAAACAACATCAAACCAATTTTGCTGCGCGAAAAAGAGGGCTTGGCACTCATCAACGGCACCGACGGCATGCTCGGCATGTTGCTTTTGGCAATTACCGATCTTCACGAACTTTGCACTCTTGCAGATATCGCGACGGCGCTTAGTGTCGAGGCCTTGCTTGGCACAGACCAAGTTTTCGCACCAGAAGTTCATGAACCACTTCGCAGTCATCCAGGTCAGGTGGCAAGTGCTGCCAATATTTTCACGCTTCTAAAGAATTCTCCCCTAGTGGCGTCACATCGCTTCGATGACACTCGCGTTCAAGATGCGTATTCGCTTCGTTGTGCGCCGCAAGTCGCCGGCGCCGTGCGCGACACGCTTGCTCATGCCTCAAATGTTGCTCATCGCGAACTCGCAGCGATGATCGACAACCCCGTTGTCACCAAGACTGGCGAGATACGCTCAAACGGCAACTTCCACGGCGCGCCAGTCGGCTACGTGCTTGATTTCTTGGCAATCGCCACATGCGATCTGGGCTCTATTAGCGAGCGTCGCACCGACCGAATGCTCGACGTCAATCGATCAATGGGGCTTCCTGCATTCTTGGCGTTCAACGCTGGTGTCGACTCTGGTCTGATGATCGCGCAATACACGCAAGCCAGCATGGTTTCAGAAAATAAACGACTCGCTGTGCCAGCAAGCGTCGATTCAATTCCGTCGAGTGCGATGCAAGAAGATCACGTCTCAATGGGATGGAATGCCGCGCGCAAACTGCGCCTCGCAATCAACAACTTGCGCCGCATTCTGGCTATCGAAATTCTCACTGCAACTCGGGCGATTGATTTTCGTGCCCCACTCACCGCGTCTCCGGCACTGATGAATGTTCATGCCGAAGTACGCAAAGTAGTTGGTCGCCCTGGCCCAGACAAAGTGCTGGCCGATGAAATGAAACTCGTCGATGATCTCGCCAAGTCACTTTCAATGCGCCGCGCCGCCGAACTCATCACCGGCCCCCTCAACTAAAAAGTTGGCCGCCAAATTCCAGGCAGCGATTATTTAAAGTTGTCGGCTATTTGACGATGTAGGTCAAGACTTCGATCATCTGATCGACCTTTGCC
>BJFV01000249.1 GCA_014190055.1 Actinomycetes bacterium | reverse complement strand
AAGCATTAACTGACTACATCAAGGGTCGTGAAGGCTACGACTATAAACAGCACGGTCAGGCTGGCAACACGCATACAACTTTTGTGCCCGATTCGATTGTTGATCGTTTTTGTATTCTCGGCAAAGTTGAAGATCACCTAGCTCGGCTTAAAGAACTCAAGCAGTTGGGTGTCGATCAGTTCTCGATTTATTTGCAGCACGACGGCAAAGAGCAAACTCTTGAAGCTTATGGCAAACACATTTTGCCCGAGATTGCGGCGCTGACCCGGACAAAGAAGTAAATATGTTGATGCGCCGAATCGCGTATCGCTCGTCAATGTTTGTTTTGGCGATTGCTTCGGTAATTGTTTTGTGGGAAGGTTACAAAATTGTTGGTCCTCAAGATGGCGGCAAACTTTTTGGCGTCAGCATTTTGCCACGAGCAAACAACACGGCGATGCCGCATGTTTGGACGATGCTCAGTCGCTATGGTCGACCTGAAGTTCGCGGAAGTGATACAAAAATTTGGTCTGTCGTTTTGTCGGGCACTCTATTTTCGTTGCGACTTTCGCTCGTTGGTTTTTTCATGGGCACGTCGATCGGCGTCGGTCTTGCCGTTTTGATGTCGCGATTCAAAGTTGTGCAGCGCGGGCTTTTGCCATATCTGGTGATGTCGCAAACCGTGCCGCTGATTGCACTTGCACCGTTGGTTGTGAGTTGGGGTGGAAAGCTAGAAATTGGCTCGTTCGTTTGGCCGAGGTGGTTGTCGGCGTCGATACTGGGCACGTTTTTGGCGTTCTTTCCAATTGCAGTCGGCACGCTGCGCGGTTTGGCGAGCGCGCCAGCAGCCGCAGTTGAGTTAATGGATAGTTATGCCGCCTCATGGAAACAGACATTGATCAAGTTGCGGTTTCCTGCTGCGGTGCCGTTCATGGTTCCCGCATTCAAGCTTGGTGCATCTGGCGCCGTGGTTGGCGTAGTTGTTGCTGAAATTAGCACCGGTCTCAAAGGCGGCATCGGTCGGTTGATAATCGAATATGCCCGCGAAGCCACTGGTGATCCGGCAAAGGTGTTTACCGCTGTGTTTGGCGCTGCGGCACTCGGCATAACGATGTCGGGTTTGGTCGCGTTGTCAGATGTTTTGTTAATGCGAAATCGACCGAAGGAGACAAGCGCGTGAGTGCGTTAGAAGTTGTTGGCACAAGCAAGATTTTTAATCAAGGCACAGCAAAGCAAGTCGACGCACTCGTCGACGTGAACTTGACTGTAAGTCCTGGTGAATTTGTTTCGCTTATTGGTCCGTCGGGTTGTGGCAAGTCGACACTTTTGCGTTTGATTGCAAACCTGCTTGAACCAACTTCGGGTTCGGTAAGTGTGAACAAAAAGACTGCGGCACAAGCGCGACTTGATCAAGATTACGGAATGGCGTTTCAACAAGCTGGGCTATTTGATTGGCGAACTGTAAGTAAAAATATCGAGTTGCCACTTGAACTTAAAGGTTGGGACAAAGCCAAGCGTGAGGCGCGAGCCAAAGAAATGCTCGAACTCGTTAAGTTGCCAGAGTTCGCTGACTTGTATCCATGGCAACTCTCGGGAGGCATGCAACAGCGAATCGCAATTGCGCGGGCGCTTGCTGCGCATCCACCACTGCTATTGATGGACGAACCATTTGGTGCACTCGACGAAATGACCCGCGAATATATGCAAGGCGAGCTGCTGCGAATTTGTGGCGAAACTTCGACAACTGTCGTCTTCGTTACGCATTCGATACCTGAGGCGGTTTATTTGTCGAATCGTGTTGTTGTGATGTCGCCGCGACCGGGAAGAATCAC
>BJFV01000248.1 GCA_014190055.1 Actinomycetes bacterium | reverse complement strand
GATGTCGTATTGCAGAAAGTTTGACTGGGTCGGCGATGCGCAAAGCGCTTTTTGAATGACGCGCAGATCGAGACCGAGTTTTGAGCCGATGGCGAGAATCTCGGCAGTGCCTGCGGCGTGAATGAACCACAACAAGTTCAGCAACACTTTGATGCCGTAACCCGCGCCGTTTGTGCCCGCATAATAAATTTGTTCGGGTAGACCCCCAAGGCTGCGAAATAGCGGAAGGTGTTGATCGAATTTCTCTTTTGATCCGCCGACGAAAATTTGTAGCGACGCAGAGGTGCGCGATGCGCCGATCGGGGCTTTGGCCAAGAACGACACGGGTGCTTCTAAGACGGCGATGCCGCGCGGGTCGGCAAGAGTTTTGATTTCGTTGGCGATGTCGACCGATGAGGTGCTCATGTCGATGAAAGTTGTATCGCGTTTCATTTTTTCGAGGACGCCGCCGTTGCCGATCATGATTTCGCGCACGTGTTTTGGTGTTGGCAACACTGTGATGACCACATCGCTTGATGCGCCGACTTCGGCGGGGGTGTCGACCCAAGTTGCGCCGAGCGCGATGAGGTTCTCCGCCTCGCTTTTGTTGAGGCTGTGAACGACCATTTTGTAGCCGTTGGTTAGTGCGCTGACGGCCATTGGATTGCCGAGGTTGCCGAGACCGATTAGCCCGATTGTCGGCAGGGCATTGGGTTTGTGGTTCATAACGGGCAAAGTAGCACTCATATATATGAATGGCTATCTGAGCGGTTGCAATGCTGGTTAGTGGCGTGATTGTTTGATTAGGCGGGCGACATGCGGGGCGAACCAGCCCGCATAGCGCTCTTGCAGATCGGCGAGTTGCCAGTCGTTGCCGCTCATTTTTTTGCGACATTTTGAAGTGCCGCACCAACAATCGAAGGCGAAAATAGTTTTCGTGTCGCTCATCGCATAGTCGAAGGTGATTGTTTGTCCCGCTTTGATGTCGCGCATCGCAACCAGAGTCGTGCTGTCGGTGAAACCACAATTTGGTTCGCAACTGTGGTTGATGAAGTCGGCATTGACTAGTGCTTTGCTTGTGACCAGAAATGCGTTTTCGTCGACTTGCAACAGTTGACTGCGTTCGCTTTCTGAAAGTTGGAGTACTTCGCTTTCGGTGATGATCGACCCGCGCCAGATGGCGATGACTTCGCCTTGCTTGAAGTTGCGCTCGGCAACAACCCCGCGCCCGCGCGAACCTAACGAAACGACCTTGAGACCTGGTGCCGAATATGTTGTGCCGTCAGACATTTTCAACCTTGTAAACCAAACTAGTAGTTTTGACGCGTGGCAAATTATCGGTATACCAAAGGCGAAAAGTTGCCGATTGAAGTTTTGGTGTTCGAGATGAGCCCTGAGCATGTCGACGAATATTTAGCGATCGACCACGAAGTTTGGACGCTCGGCGAGGCAGAACTGCCGGGGTTTGATCAGATTCCGTTTTTATCAAAAGAGGTTTGGCTTGACGACTCGCGGCCGGGGCGAGTGACCATTGTGTTTGTTTGGGAGTCGCTCGAAGCGTGGATGCGTGTTGGGTCGGCAGAGATTCAGGCCCGATTGCAGGCCGAGTTTGATGCGCGGTTTAAGCACCCTGTGAAACTGGTTGAAGCATGGCATGAAGACACGAATTTTGGTCTACATAGATGGAGTAGGTTCGAGCGATGAGAAGGTTTGCAGTCGGGTTTGCTTTTTGCGCGGCGCTTTTGGTTGGCGCGTGCGGCGGATCAGGCGGTGGCGGCGGTGCAAATGACGCAGATGCTGATAGTAAAGGTTCGCGTACTATCGACGGTGTCGTTG
>BJFV01000247.1 GCA_014190055.1 Actinomycetes bacterium | reverse complement strand
CCAATCGGTGAACCGATGGCTGTCACTTTTCGCAAATCGGCTTTTGAGAAAGCGGGCAAATTCCACGGCGACTATGTAATCGACTTAAACATGTGGGTTGGGCTGTTGGAGATTGGATCGGCTTTGTTTATTCCGCGTCGCCTCTCGGCTTTTCGGATTAGTAAAACTTCGTGGACATCGAGCCTGAAGAAATCTCAATTCGAATCAGTTAGATCACTTGCTAAAAAAATCCGACGAGAAAACAGCGATTCTGTTTCTTCGGTAGACCTAGTTCGTGGGCAACTTGTCGGTCTGGTCAGAGCACCTGTGCGACAAATTGCTTCACAAATAATTTTATTGTGTGATCGCTTTTTCTGGTCGGCTCGTTAGCCAAGCGCCAAATATTACGATCAGCATTCCGACAATCGAGAGCATCAGGATGTTTTCGTCGTTAAATAGAATTCCAAGAAAAGTACCGACAATTGGTGTGAAGTAAGTCGGAATCATTGACCGCACTGGCCCTGTGCGTTTCAGCAGAGTGCCAAATAGTAAAAATGCGAATCCTGAGCCAAGTGCACCAAGAAAAACTGTCGCACCGATCATCCCTAAAGAAAAAGTAGTCGAGCGCATGGCGACTATTCCGAGCGGTGCAGACAGCAAAGTTGAAAGTGTGACAACGCGAAGCATCAGGGTGGCTGGTGAATAGATCGCTTGCAGCGGTCGAGCAATGTTTAGACCAACTGCATAACACAACAGCGCCAAAGTTAAATAGACAATGCCTTTCACGTCGGCAGAACCACCGTCACGAACTGATGGTGCTGCGATCAGAAAAATTCCAATAAAGCCAACTATGACGGCAAAGATACGTTGGGGCGAAGGTGCTTTGCGCACCCATATCGCAGTGATGATCGCGACAACAACTGGCAGTGCACCATTCATCATTCCAGCAATGCTGGTAGCAACAGTTTGTTCTGCGAGAGGAAACAATAGAAATGGCAACGCCATCCAAATCAACCCCAAAACTAAGAGTCGAGGATGATGGCGGCGATCAATTTTCTGACGTGAGCCAGGAACAAAAAATAGTGCGACCATGCCAAAAAACGATCGTCCGAATGGCACGAAAGTTGCCGGGGCATCACGGATGATGATGTCAATTAATAGGAACGAAGACCCCCAAGTAAGTGCCATCCCTAGAGCTAATAGCCACTCGAACCAACCGAATTGCAGGTTCGTATCATCTCGAGTTTCTGTTGTGCCGTTGGCCGGTTTGTCAGTGCTTGCAGAATGTGAGTTTTTCATCGCGGTTTACTATTCTCGCCGATAGGCATTCAAACATACGGTTCTGAATCGAGGGACGAATGAATAACGAGGTTCATGCGATTGATGCGTTGTCATACGAGCAAAGAAAGTTTCCTCCTTCAGCCGAATTCAAAGCCAATGCAATCGTTTCAGATCAGAGTTTGTATCTCGAGGGTGAACGTGACCTAGAGGCTTATTGGGCGCGTCATGCGCGCGAACTTGTCTCTTGGGCTCAACCGTTTACCAAGACACTTGAGTGGGATTTGCCCTATGCCGAGTGGTTCAGCGACGGCACGTTGAATGTTTCTTATAACTGTCTTGATCGTCATGTGCTCGCTGGTCGCGGCGACAAAGTTGCGTTTTACTGGGAGGGCGAACCTGGTGACTCACGCGTTATTACTTATGCGCAACTATTGGATGAAGTACAAAGGTTTGCCAATGTCTTAAAAAATCTTGGTATCAAAAAAGGTGATCGCGTAAACATCTACCTGCCGATGATTCCAGAGGCAGCAGTTGCAATGTTGGCGTGTGCACGAATTG
>BJFV01000246.1 GCA_014190055.1 Actinomycetes bacterium | reverse complement strand
CAGGCCAAGACCGTGACTGTGGGTATTTCACGCAGCGACGAAGGCTTGTTCGATCGCAAGTTGGTTAAGTCGCTGCTTGAAGCAGGCGTGGCTCGTGAACGACTTTCGTATCGAGTGTTGAAAATTGTCGCTGACTTGGATGCTGCAGTTAGTGCGGTGACTGGTTTTACGCGATATCAAATCGAAGGCGACATCGCCGGCGGTTCGGCGACGATTGCAATTGTTGACCGTGGCGGAATGTCGAAGAATTTGACTTCGCGAGTTGATCGCAATTCGCAACTCGTGGGTACAAAGCGTCGCGTGGCAAGTGACCAAGAAGTGCTCGTGGCTCGTGGTCGAAGTGATAATCGAACAGTGATCATGGTGCCAGAAACAAAGGGTGGTCAGACCACTGGCATAACTTTGTTGCACGTGATGTTTCACGATCGATTGCCGGCAACGGCGATGCGGGCGGTATTGCAGGGCTACGACCGACGATACGACCGACTCGTTGACTGGGTAACAGAAACCGAAGGTGCATTTAGAGAAGACCGACTTGCCGAGGTTTCGGTCGCTGATTTGTTGATCTTGCCGATCAGCGATATGGCTGATCACTGGCGCCCGACGAAGTAGGCGTGATGATTGGTCTGGGCATTGATGCTGTCAACGTGCATCGTTTTCGCGAAGCATTAAATCGAACACCAAATTTGCGTACTCGAATTTTTACTGAAGCCGAACTTGCGTCGCTCGCGAGCCGTGCTGATAGTGCACCCAGTTTGGCTGTTCGCTTTGCGGCCCGTGAAGCGACGATGAAGGCACTTGGTGTTGGGCTCGGGGCTTTTGATCTGCACGATGTTTCGATCCGCAATTCTGAAAGCGGTTCTCCTGAATTGATCGTTACAGGGCGAGCGGCAGTGCTTGCACAGTCACGCGGTGTGAAGAATTGGCTCGTTTCGCTTTCGCATACTGAAGACACTGCGATCGCCGTCGTCGCGAGCAACTGAGCGAAAAGTTCGCTAATGAGTTCGATAAATCGATGGGCTTGGGTTGAAGTTGACCTGGCGGCCTTAAAGGCGAATGTTTCGGTGCTTGTAAAACAAGCCGGTGCTTCGCAACTTTGGGCAACTGTGAAGGCAAATGGTTATGGGCACGGGGCAGTCGAGGTTGCGCGTGCGGCATTGAGCGCTGGAGCGAGTGGCTTGTGCGTAGCGTTGGCCGATGAGGCTCACGAATTGCGCGAGGCGAAAATTGCTGCACCAATTTTGATAGTGAGCGAGCAACCTGATGTTGCCTTTGAGCAAATGTTGCGTGACGAAGTGGTGGCAACTGTTTATAACGAAGCGACTATCAATAGTTATGCGGCTGTTGCCAGACGTCTTGGGGTTGTCGGCAAGGTGCACTTAAAAGTTGATACAGGTATGCATCGAGTTGGTGTGCCTGTTGAATCTGCGATCGCGCGTGTTGAGCAAATCAACACCCTGGCTTCGTTGAAACTTGATGGCATTTATACCCACTTTGCGGCCGCCGATTTGCCGAGCCACGACGAGACCGACAAGCAACAGCAACGATTCGACAACATAGTTGCTGAATTAGATCGCAAAGGATTGCGACCGAAATTCGTGCACACTTCAAATTCGGCGGCACTGCTGCGAAATCTGAACTCGAAGACTGACATCGTGCGAGTTGGCATTGCGATTTACGGAATTGCACCGAGCAATGAAACCGAAGTTGTAGCTAATCGTTTGCGACCGGCAATGTCGCTGCATGCTCGAGTGAGCCATGTGCAGCGACTTGCGGCTGGCGAAGGTGTTTCGTATGGACTGCGCTCGAAATTAGAAAAATC
>BJFV01000245.1 GCA_014190055.1 Actinomycetes bacterium | reverse complement strand
TGTGCCGTCGGGCGACACTGCTGGTGACGCCGCACCAATTTGGTTGCTGATTATTTTTTCTGCAATCTCGCGATGCTTGCTCGTTGCAGTCTCAGTCTTCGTAGTTACTTTCTCATTTACCATCTAAACGACTGTAATCGGTCGGTTATTTGGTGGCTTCGTCGAGGCCTTCGAGAAGAGTGTTCCAGCCGAGGGTGGCGCACTTGATGCGCACCGGAAACTTGACGACACCTTGCAACGCTTCGATATCGCCGAGTTTGATTGACTGATCAACCGTCTCGCCGTCTTCAGAAAGCGTCATCATGTGCTTAAACCGGCGCACGAAAGCACGCACTTCTTCGATCGTCTTGCCTTTAACAGCAACCGTCATCATCGACGTCGAACTCTGGCTGATTGAACAGCCCTGGCCAGAAAACTTCACATCACGCACGACACCGTCGACGACATCTAAATAGACACGAATGTCATCACCACAAAGCGGATTATTGCCTTCAGCGTAAACAGCCGGCGGTGCCAACTCACCGCGATTGCGCGGGGTGCGATAGTGATCAAGAATTATCTCTCGATATAAATCTTCGATACCCGGCATACGTCCTCGCTCAAACTCTCTGACTAAAAGATATCTGATGCAGAGTCAAGGGCGTCTGCCAGCGCATCAGCATCTTGTGTCGTGTTGTAGAGATAAAAACTCGCACGAGCAGTCGCGTTCGCGCCAATAATTTTCATCAACGGCTTGGCGCAGTGGTGACCAGCGCGCACACAAACATTCGACTGATCGAGCACCTGACTCAAATCGTGCGGATGAATACCGCGGAAAGCAAAACTAAACGTCGCCCCACGCAACTCAGGGTTGCGCGGCCCGTGAATCGTGATGTCGTCACCAAAACGGCTTGTCAACATTTCGAGCGCATAGCTCGACATCGCAATTTCGTGCTGGCGAATGTTGGCCATGCCAACACCATTCAAAAATTCAACAGCCGCACCAAGACCTACAACCTCGGTGATCGGCGGCGTGCCCGCTTCGAACTTCGCTGGCAGTTCTGCGCACTTGAAACCATCAAGTCGCACTTCAGAAATCATGTTGCCGCCGCCCAAAAATGGTGGCATCGCCTCGAGCAAAGCCTCGCGACCCCACAACACGCCAACACCCGACGGCCCACACATTTTGTGACTCGAAAACATCGCAAAGTCTGCACCGAGTGCACGAACATCGGTCGGCGAGTGCGGCACTGATTGACACGCATCGACAATTGCAAGAGCACCAGCAGCGTGAGCCGCAGCACAAAGTTTTTCGACAGGATTAATCGTGCCCAAAACATTTGACATCGCGGTAAACGAAAATACTTTCGCTCCGGCAAGCAAAGTCGGCAGTGAACTTAAGTCAAGTTGAAAGTCGCTGGTCAGTGGCACCCAGCGCAATTCGATGCCTCGTTCTTGTTGCAGCATTTGCCACGGCACGATGTTGGCGTGATGCTCCATGTGAGTGAGCACAACTACATCGCCACGCTTCAAATTGGCGCGACCCCACGAATAGGCGATCAAGTTCAGTGCTTCAGTCGCATTTTTTGTGAAAACAATTTCATTCGTGCTGTTGGCGTTTATAAATTTCGCCACGGCCGCACGAGCACCTTCGTATTTTTCGGTCGCACTCGCTGCCAACGTATAAGCACTGCGATTAATCGGCGCATATGACTCGCGCATAAATGTTGTCATTGCGTCGATCACGACATTCGGCTTTTGCGATGTGTTCGCGCTATCTAAATAAACAACTGGCTTGCCGTTAATCTCGCTTGTTAAAACCGGAAACTCTCGGCGAATCGTCGCCCCATCAAGC
>BJFV01000244.1 GCA_014190055.1 Actinomycetes bacterium | reverse complement strand
ACCATGATGCATTTGCCATGATCGACACCCGGAATATTGCGTCGGCCGCTGAAAATAACTGTTGCTTCGCCGGTGCCATCGTTGATCACGAGTTCGACGGCAGGCACACCACTGCGTGGCTTAATTCGCATGCGCTTGATTTCTCCGGCAATTTTTGTTCGAGTGCGAGTTTGTGAGTCAGCAATATTGACAAAGTCGTAATCTTTGAATCGCTCGCAGAGTCGCTCTGAATCGATTTCAAGATTGTCTGCAGTTAGTCGCTTGCCGAAAGATCTAATGCCCATTAACTAGAAGCCAACTTTGTTAACTCTTGATCTAACTCTTCATCTGAAAGCACACCGATTCTTGTTGTCACTGTGCCGTCTTTGGCGATAAACACCCAGGCTGGTTGGTAGGGCACATTGAAGCGAGCAAATATTTCTCCTGGCTCGTCGTTGATGTTGGTGAACGTAAGACCATTTTCATTTACGAAATCTTGCATGTCGCTGCCGCTGCCATTCCATGCGACGCCAGTGACTTGAACTTTGCCTTTGAAAGATTGGTATGCAGCCTCGACCGAGGATGACTCAGATTTACAAGCCCGTCAACCAGGCGCCCAAAACCAAAGAGCGAGTGGTTGAGATTGCAGAACAGTTGCGCTATCGAAAGTTGCGCCGCTAAGAAGTGCGGCAGTGAATTGAGCCTTCGCGTCGATCGTCGAAGTGCCTGTCGCGTTTGTTGAATCGACTACTGAGGCAATTTCGGTTGATTCAGTTTCGGCAGTCGTTGTCGAACCATCGGGGCCACAACTTGAGACAAGCAAAAGCGAAAATACCAAAACTAAATTGCGAGTGAATTTTTTTGGCGAATGCATCTACTGATTAAGAGTAATTGCTCGACGCAATTGTGATGTGATGGGGCGAATTTGCCTTGTGCGCCCTAGTATTTGAAGTCGTGAGCACACGAAAGCTGATCTTTGTCTCGCTTCTCTGCGGAGTTGCCATTTTGTTGGCAGGCTCAGTGCAATTGTTTCTCATGTCACGCTGAGTCTTTGACGCGATCTTGACGTTGACGGCTACGATAAATAAGGCAAATCGCAGAAAGAGACCCCTTGGCAGACCAATTTGATCTCGTCGTAATCGGTGGAGGTCCTGGTGGCTACGCATCCGCGTTTTACGCAGCATCGGCGGGCATGAAAGTTGCGTTAATTGAACGCGACACAATCGGTGGCACTTGTTTAAATCGCGGTTGCATTCCGGCAAAAGCGTTTCTCGAAACTGCCGCGGCGAATCGTCACGTAGCTCACGCATCAGAGTTCGGCATCAATGCGAGCTCAACTGGCATTGACTTTGCCGTTAGTCAGGCGCGAAAAGCACGCATCGTCGACGGCCTTGTCAAAGGTTTGACGGGCCTTACAAAATCAAAGAAAGTTACATATTTCTTGGGCACGGGTTCACTTGAAGCAAATCGCACAGTGAATGTTGCGATGGCTGACGGCACAACCACAAAAATTCAAGGATCAAAAATTGTGCTTGCAAGTGGTTCGGTGCCGCGAACGATTAAAGGTTTTCCAATCGGTGGGTCGATCATGACATCAGACGAAGTTTTGATGTTGAGCACAATTCCAAAGCGCATTGCAATCATCGGTGGTGGCGCAATTGGCTGTGAGTTTGCATCAACCTTTGCCGACCTGGGTTCGGCGGTCACAGTTATCGAAGGTGCGCCAAAAATTTTGCCAGGGCTCGACCCAGATGTGGCCAATGTTGTCGTTAAGACTTTTGCGAAAAAGAAAATTGCAATTCTCACTGGGGCAGTTGTTGCCGGCCAGAGCAAGCAACCTGATGGTTCGACGCAAATCACTTTCGCCTCTGGCGACCCAGTTGTTTG
>BJFV01000243.1 GCA_014190055.1 Actinomycetes bacterium | reverse complement strand
GGCGACGACGAGGCCGATTATTTGCATGACGATAAACATCGGCACCGACTCGCGTGCGATGCCCGCGAAAGATTCGCTGAAACTACGGGCAATCGACACAGCGGGATTAGCCAAAGATGTCGATGAAGTGAACCAGTAGGCACCGCCTATCCATACGCCAACAGCGATCGGCACTGACTCGGGTCGTGGACCACGAGCGATAAGAAAAATCACAAGCAACAAGCCAACGGTGGCGACAACTTCGCCGAGCCAAATGCCCGAGCCTTCGCGAATTTTTGTCGACGGCCCAAGAATGTTGAGACTAAACATCGAGTTAGCGATTGCCGCGCCAACGATGCCACCGATTGTTTGGCTTACTGCATAAGGCAACAACTCGCGCCATGGTCGCGCGTCGAAAATGCAAGTTGCCGCGGTGACGACTGGGTTGAAGTGTGCACCCGAGATCGGACCGAACATCAAAATGAGTGCGATCAGGGCACCGACTGTTGCGCCTGCGTTGGCGAGAAGTTGCAGCGCGACATCGTCAGTGAGATTGGTCGCCATGATGCCCGAGCCGACGACTGAAATGATCAGCAGCGCAGTGCCGAGCGCTTCGGCGAATAATCGCTTGATGAAATTTGTGGGTTGCATAGTTCTATTTCGTTTCGATGCCGAGGTCGTTGAGTAGTTCTACTACACGGCGGCGAATCTCGTCGCGAATCGGTCGCACTGCCTCGACGCCGAGGCCCGCTGGGTCTTCAAGCGCCCAGTCTTCATAGCGCTTGCCAGGAAAAATCGGGCACGCATCGCCACAACCCATTGTGATGACCGCGTCGGCGGCTTTGACTGCTTCGGCGTTGAACGGTTTCGGAAATTCACTTGAAATGTCGATGCCAACTTCACGCATCGCTTCGATCGCCGCAGCGTTGAGTTGTTTTCCTGGGTTTGAACCACCCGAAAAAACATCGACGCGGTCTTGTGCGAGGTTGCGCACCCAACCTGCGGCCATTTGCGATCGCCCTGCGTTATGTACGCAGACAAACAAAACTGAAGGTTTCTTGGTTTGCGAAACTTCCACGCTCAAAGTGTAGTTTTCACAATTTCATCGCGAGAAAGTTCTCAGGTGAACACTTAGTTAACAGTCATTTGGCGGTGCGATAGGGTTTAGGCATGAAAACATTCAATAACTACATCAATGGCAAAGAAGTTGCAGCGCGAGATGGGCGCACAACCCCGGTAATTGATCCAGTAACTGGCAAGCAATATGCGACAGCGGCATTGTCGGGCCAAGCCGATGTAGACGACGCGATGAAAGCAGCGGCCGACGCGTTTGAGTCGTGGAAGCATTCAACACCGTCAGTGCGCCAAAAGGCGATCAACGACATCGCCGACGTGATGGAAAAGAATATGAACGAATTGATCGAAACCGAGATCGAAAATACTGGCAAGCCGCGAGCAATCACTTTCAGCGAAGAAGTGCCACCAATGATGGATCAGATTCGTTTCTTCGCGGGCGCCGCGCGAATGCTCGAAGGCAAGAGCGCCGGCGAATACATGGCGAACTTCACCTCATATATACGACGCGAACCGATCGGCGTTTGCGCTCAGGTCGCCCCGTGGAACTACCCGTTGATGATGGGTGTATGGAAGTTCATTCCGGCGATTGCTGCTGGCAACACGACAGTTTTGAAGCCAAGCGATACAACGCCGGCATCGACTGCGTTGCTTGCGAAAATTGCAGGCGAAGTTTTGCCTCCGGGTGTATTGAACGTGATTTGCGGTGATCGCGACACTGGTCGCAGCATGGTTGCCCACCAGACACCAGGCATGGTTTCAGTAACTGGTTCGGTGCGCGCCGGTATGGAAGTTGCCGAGGCTGCATCAAAAAGTT
>BJFV01000242.1 GCA_014190055.1 Actinomycetes bacterium | reverse complement strand
CATCTTCACTCAGTAATGTCGAAGACTGACGGCACGGTTGTTGCCACTGCAGAACATATTTACTTGCATGTTGATACGAATCTCAAAAAAGGCTCGCCCATCGGCGAAGAACTACTAGTTCGCCTTGCACCAATTGCTAAAGCGCATGCGAAACTCGCAAAGCCAGACGGTGTCGGAAGGTTTGTCGGTCAAAGCGTTAAATGATTCTGAAAGTCGAGCCCCTGAAGGCTGGTGAAGTCGTACCTGCCCCACTCGATGTCTATCGGTGCAGCGTTGTTGCCGAATGGGTTGACTACAACAATCACATGACCGAAGCCGCATATTTAACCGCGTTCGGTTGGGCATCAGATGTTTTGTTTCAGTACATCGGCATAAACGATGATTATCGTGCTGCAGGTAACTCTTATTACACGGTCGAAACCCACATTATTTATGAGCGCGAAGCAGACTTCGACGACAAGTTGAGAATCACAACTCAGGTGCTTGATTTTGACGCCAAGCGCCTGCACTTCAACCACGAAATGTTTAATTTGGCGACCAACGACCGCCTTGCCACTTGTGAGCAAATGCTTGTGCATGTCGACTCAAAGGCGGCAAAATCGGCGCCAATCCCCGATTCTGTAGCGGCCGCCCTGACTGCGATCAAACAATCTCACAGCAAATTGCCGACCCCTCCAGAAATCGGCCGAACTATGAAAATTAAGCATAAAAACTGAGAGACTGAACTATGCGCTTTGAACTAACCGAAGAACAGCAAATGATCGTCGATACGACACGCACATTTACCGAGCGCGAACTTATGCCATATGAAGAGCAGGTTGAGCGCGATGGCCATGTCTCCCCAGATCTCGTCAACCAAATTAAGCAACGATCAATCGACGCCGGTATCTACGCGTGCAATATGCCAAGCGAACTTGGTGGCGGCGGTCTTGATTCATTTGACACAACACTCGTTGACCGCGAGTTCGGTGCGACTTCATATGCGCTGCACTACATAGTTGCGCGTCCGAGCAATATATTGCGCGCATGCCGCGACCAACAAATCAAAGAATATTTGATACCAACAATTACTGGCGAGCGAGTTGAGTGCCTAGCAATGTCAGAACCCGATGCCGGTTCAGATGTGCGAGGTATGAAATGCACAGCGACCCGTGATGGCGATGATTGGATAATCAACGGCACCAAACATTTCATCTCGCACGCAGACTTGGCCGACTATGTGATCTTGTTTGCAGCCAGCGGTGAAGAACAAACATCAAAGGGTGTAAAAAAGAAGATCACTGGCTTTCTTGTCGACTTCAATTCAAAGGGCTGCGAGCGAGTAAAGGGCTATAACTGCGTTTCAAACAACGGCTATCACAACATGATTCTCAATTTTGATAACTGCCGTGTTCCTGCACGCAATGTATTGGGCGAAGAGCACAAAGGCTTTGATGCAGCAAACGAGTGGCTCGGCGCGACTCGTCTGCAAGTTGCCGCTGTGTGTGTTGGTCGTGCGCGACGCGCACTCAAACTTTCAGTCGAATGGGCCGCAACTCGCGAACAGTTTGGCCAGCAGATCGGCAAATTTCAAGGTGTCTCGTTCAAATTGGCAGATATGCAGATTCAACTCGACGCCGCAGAACTCTTGACTCTTCGCGCCGCCTACAACGATGCTCACGGCAGATTTAGCGACACCGAAGTCGCAATGGCCAAAGTTTTCTCGAGTGAAATGTGCCAGTTCGTCACCGATGAGGCGATTCAAATATTTGGCGGCATGGGCTTAATGGATGAACTGCCGCTCGAGCGCATGTGGCGCGATACGCGAGTAGATCGCATTTGGGACGGCACAAGCGGGATTCAACGACACATAATTTCGCGTGCACTTTTGC
>BJFV01000241.1 GCA_014190055.1 Actinomycetes bacterium | reverse complement strand
TTGGTCGTGTTGGTGCTGTGCTCGAGTGCGAGCTTCATGGCTCGCGATTTAACCCCGAAACTGGTGCCGTTATTAATGGCCCTGCTGCCCGCCCACTAACTCGTTACGACGCGAGCGAAACTAACGGCGGCATCTACGTGACTGTTACGAGCGCTTAACGCGCGAATAACGCCCAGCGGCTAACGCGCGAACCGAATTAAAAACTCAAGCAAGCCTCGGTCGACGACGATAATCCCTGAAATACTCGGGTCTGGTATCGACCAATCTGTAAACACAATCTCAATTGATCCGTTCACTTCAATTACATCTTCTACTAATCGCGCTTTTAGCGTGAGGTCAATGTCTTTTGTGACGCCCCGCAATGTGAGCGTGCCAGTTGTTTCGACAGTGAAGTCGCTGCCGGCAAGCGCCTCAGGCGTGAGTGCGATCGGCTTTTTTAACACGAACGTTGAGGTCGGAAAATTGACCGTGTCAAGAATGCGTGTGTTAACTTGCCGATCACGTCGGGTGCTGTCGCTCACAAGCGTCGTCATATCGACCGTAAATTCGGCAGCAGTGACTTGCTCACCGACAATTGTCAGTGAACCCGTGATCTCTGAAGTGCGACCGACGCCTTCGGTTTTTTGGCCGACGATAGTTTCTTTGACGCGATAACCGACGATTGATTCGGCGACAACTTTCCAGTCGCCGTCAATAGTGCTCACTGGTGCAGTTGTTGTTGTCGACTCGACAGCAATCGTTGTGGTTGATTCTGGCGCAATTGTTGTAGTCGCCGGCTCAAGAGTCAACGCCTCGGGCGCTTCATCTTTAACCAAATTGATATACACCCAAGGACCAGCCACTGCCCCGACCGCCACCACAACTACAAGAGCCAAAATTTTGCGAACGATCGGTTTCATGGCTACAAAGACTAGACGAGTAACCAAATTTCGAACTACTAGCTCTTAGTAAGATACGCAAGTGAAAGTTTGGCGATGAGCAAAGAAAACGACGTTCTGTTTCAGGCTGCGCGCCGCCGCACATTCGCCATCATTTCGCACCCCGACGCGGGCAAAACGACGCTTACCGAGAAGTTTTTGCTTTATGCGGGTGCGGTGCAAGAAGCCGGCGCAGTTAAGGCCCGGGCCGGTGCACGATCTTCAACATCAGACTGGATGGCGCTCGAACGCGAGCGCGGCATTTCAATTTCGTCGACCGTGTTGCAATTTCCTTATCGCGACCATGTGTTTAACCTGCTCGACACACCTGGCCACAAAGACTTTTCTGAAGATACTTATCGAGTGCTGGCTGCCGTCGACGCAGTCGTAATGGTGCTCGACATCGCTAAAGGCATCGAGTCACAAACGCTGAAACTGTTTCAAGTTTGTCGATCGCGCAATCTGCCCGTGCTGACATTTTTCAACAAATACGATCGCCCTGGTCGCGACCCACTCGAGTTGCTTGACGAAGTTGAGAAGCAAATTGGTTTGCGCCCGACGCCTGCAACTTGGCCAGTTGGTATTCCTGGTGACTTTCGCGGCGTAATCGATCGTCGCACGAATGAGTTCATTCGTTTTACTCGCACCGCTCGTGGCGGTTCGGCAGCCCCAGAAGAAATCGTGCCGAACGATCGCGCCGCCGCCGAAGAGGGCCCTGCGTGGCAAGCAGCGCTCGAAGGTTGCGCGCTGCTCAACGAGATCGGCGCAAATGTCGACCTCGAATCTTTTCTTGCTGGTGAAACAACACCTGTTTTTGTTGGCTCTGCGCTAACAAACTTTGGCGTTCGCATGTTGCTCGACGCCGTAATTGACTTGGCCCCTGCGGCAGTTGCGCGACAAAATTTGGCCGGCGAACCACAATCACTCGACAAAGAATTCTCTGCATTTGTGTTCAAAATTC
>BJFV01000240.1 GCA_014190055.1 Actinomycetes bacterium | reverse complement strand
TGCCAAATGGCAAAGCAATTGAAATCGTCAACGATGCGATCGATGCTTTACGCGTAGTTTTTGTCAGCACGAACCATGAACTAAATAAAACCAAACTTGTCAACGGAAACAAGACGAACATTCCGCCACCACCGCTGGCGACACCTTTGCCACCTTTGAACTTGCGTGTCACCGGATACGAATGGCCAAGAATCGCGGCAAACAAACACAAATACGAAAGAGGATCATGTCGGTCGTCAGTGACGATCCACGCGAGCCCGACTGCAATTGCCGCCTTTGCCATGTCGAGCAAAAAGACCGCAAGTCCCGTCTTCCAACCCAAATTGCGAATCACATTTGATGCGCCTGGGTTGCCCGAACCGACTTTGGTGATGTCCAGATTCTTTTTGCCAGCGATTATCGCCGCGCTCGGAAATGTGCCGAGGGCATATGCCGCAACCACCAATACGACGGCTATAAAAATTTGCATGATTTCCCCTCGCTCATGTTAGTCGTGCTTTAGCTGGGGCTCAGCGAGGCGTTCGTCGCCAAGTCAGCCGAGAGCGACTCAGCGACTGGTTATCGACAGGCAGGATCGTTCGGCGGCACAATGCCATCTGCAGATCGCGCAATCGCAGGCACTGTGGCCGACGAAATGCGATACGACGCTGTTACAAATTTTGGTCCGTCATTAACGCGCAGTGAAGCACCTTGCGCAACGACTGGTGATCGTCCTTGGAAAATCGCTAGAACTTTTTGCATCTCTTCAGTATCAAGTGAAGGTATGAGAACCGACATGTCACCAATTCGCTTTGGGTACGAGTCAATTGTGTATGTCGCAATTGATTGAGTGTTCAAATCGCGCATCGCTTGGGCGAGTGTCAACATGCCACGCGGTGTTAATTCATCGTCAGTGATCACGTTTTTTAGCGCTGCATTCAATAAATCGTTAGCCACCGACAAACTCTTTGAACCTTTGTCGAGTGCGCGTTGCATTGAGCGGCGCAAGAAATCTTGTTGACGCTTGATGCGACCGAGATCACCTGTTGGGTCTTCAAGCCAGTCTTGTTTTGTTGGATCAAAATAGCGATAGCCAGAACGCGAGCGAACATATGCAAGTGCCGTGTCGCCATCAAAATTTATGCAACCGGGAGATGCAACATTGAAACCAGTTTTCTTGTCGCGCGTCGGATATAAAAATGGAACCTTCACGCCGTCAACGGCTGTGACAATTTCTTTGAACGCACAAAAGTTGATGTTGACATAGTGATCAATCGGAATTTCAAAGTTCGCTTTGATAGTTGCGACGAGACGATTTGGATCTGTGCTTTGAAAAGCCGAGTTGATTCGGTTTTGCCTGGTCGTGCCGGCGATGTCTACCCACAAGTCGCGCGGAAACGAAAGAATCGCTGCACGCTTCGAGCTTGGGTCGATTCGAATAATCATGATTGTGTCACTGCGTTCACCAAAACTTGTGCGGTCTCCGATGCCACCAGAAGTTGCACTTCCAGGGCTTGTGCAAGCACCGTTGTCAGAGCCAGTCAGTAAAAAGTTTTTGGCGTCAAGATTCTCTGTGCTTAAGTCCCAATCGGTGCCAAGTAGCGAACCGTCGTCGCTTTGGTTCGGTTTAGTCGGCTTGTCGAGTGTGACGACAAGCCGCTGATTTAGCCGACCACTGACCCAAAACAAACCAGCGGCACTTACAACAAGTGCCGTAATCACAAAAACATTGAAAACCAGCACGATGTAGTGCAGTTTTGGTCGCACGGCAACGCCAGATTTAGCTCGTTTTGTTCGCGCCATGTTGAATTTAGTTTAGTGGTGCAGCAAGTGTGACCTGAGCGGAGACCTTTGCAGGTTCAGAATTCGAATCTGATACGACAAACTCAATTTCCTGCAA
>BJFV01000239.1 GCA_014190055.1 Actinomycetes bacterium | reverse complement strand
CAACAACAAGGCGATCTGGGTTGATCATGTCGCGTTGCAATTGTGTTGGCAAGATGCCCGAAGTTGACGAGCCAAACACGGTGTCTGGTTTCGCCGCACGGCTGGCACGAGCCAAAAGTTCTTGCTTCAGTTCGACACGCTCAGGTGCGCTCTCTTGAACAAAATCGACGTCGGTTACGGCTTCTTCTGGCGTGGCAACGAAAGTGATTGTGCCTTCTTTGGGTAGTGGAGCAAGTGTCAGCTTTGCGTATGCGCGACGCGCATTGGCCATGACCTCGCCGATTTTTCGCTCAGCCTGAGGGTCTACATCGTAAATCTTTACGTCGATGCCGTTGAGAATGAACCGCGCAGCCCAACCTCCGCCGATTACTCCGCCGCCTAAAAGACCGACCGTGCGCAGCGGCTTGCTGAGACTCACGAGTGTTTCGTGAGTTTGAGTTTGTTGCGAACGTCTTGAGGTCCGATGACGTTGACGTTCATGTTTTCAAGAATTTTCACTGCACGCTCGACTAGGTCTGCGTTTGTCGCCAGTTGACCGCGCGACAAATAAATGTTGTCTTCGAGACCGACACGAACGTTGCCACCTGCGAGTGCGGCCATTGCCACAAACGGCAACTGCATACGACTAATTGAGAATGCCGAGAAAATTGCGCCTGGTGGCAGTTGGTTAACCATCGCCATAAATGTTGTTGGGTCATCGGGTGCGCCATAGGCAATGCCCATGCAAAGTTGAATCATGATCGGGTCATCAAGCAGACCTTCAGCGATTAGATCTTTCACCATCACCAAATGGCCTGTGTCGAAAACTTCAAGCTCTGCTCGTACGCCAAGTTTTTGAACTTGCTTGGCCATTGCGCGCAACACGCTTGGTGTGTTGACCATGATGTAGTCGCCACCAGAGGCGAAGTTCATCGTGCCGCAGTCAAGTGTGCAAATTTCTGGCAGCAGGCGAGTGACGTGCTCGAGTCGTTCAGTTGCGCCGACCATGTCGGTACCGATTTCGTCGAGCGGTAGAACTTTTTCGTCGCCACCAAGCACCATGTCGCCACCCATGCCTGCGGTCAAATTCAAAACAACGTCGGTGTTTGAAGATCGAATTCGGTCGACTACTTCGGCGTAAAGTTCGACATCGCGTGTGCCTTTGCCGGTTCTCGGGTCACGCACGTGAATGTGCACAACTGCTGCGCCTGCTTTTGCAGCATCAAGTGCAGAATCGGCGATCTGCTTTGGCGTTACCGGAACCTTGTCGCTTTTGCCCGTCGTGTCGCCAGCACCCGTCACCGCACACGTAATAAACACATCCCAGTTCACGGCAATTAGTTTATAGAGCGTGGTGGTGCGGGGGGAAATCGTTTGGACACCGAACGATAGGCAGGCGAGCAAAACGCGCCTGTCTGAGTTTGCAAATGGTGCCGGGTTTGACGAACTGCACAAGTGGTCGGTTGATTCGCCTGACGAGTTCTGGCGCAAAATTTGGCAATTCTGCGGTGTGGTCGGCGAGCAAGGCGAGCGTGCGATTCATATAACAGCGATCCCAAATGATCCATCGGCACAATTTGTAGCCACGCAATTTTTTCCAGATGCCAAACTCAGCATCGTCGAAAATTTCTTAAAGCGCAGTGGCTCTGGTGAAGCATTAGTTGCGATAGACGAAACTGGCAAACGCACATCGCGTTCATGGGATGAATTGCGCGAACGCGTCGCTAGCCTCGCGAGCGCCCTCCAAAGTCTTGGCGTTGCTGAAGGCGACCGAGTTGTCGCGTGGCTTCCAAACGCAATTGAAGTTGTCGAGACGATGCTGGCAAGTGCTTCGATTGGCGCGATCTTTTCGTCTTGCTCGCCAGACTTCGGAGCTCAAGGCGTGCTCGACCGTTTCAGTCAGA
>BJFV01000238.1 GCA_014190055.1 Actinomycetes bacterium | reverse complement strand
CCAAAAATGCATATGCACCGTATTCGAAATTCAGAGTTGGTGCTGCGGCACTCGTAGATGATGGTCGAATCATCACAGGTTGCAACGTTGAAAATGCCTCATATGGCATGACTCTTTGCGCAGAGTGCGGTGTCGTCAGCGAGTTGGCACGCTCTGGTGGCGGACGACTGGTCGCCATCTGCACGGTCGGCAATGATGAGGCTGTGACTCCGTGCGGTCGCTGTCGACAGTTGCTTTGGGAGCACGGCGGAGCAAACATGCTGCTCGAAGTAAACGGCGAACCACGCAAGCTCAGTGAAATGTTGCCGGTTGCGTTTCCAGAAGAGTCAGTTTTCGTCAACCCGAAGGCTGACTAGAAATAATGATCACTCAAGACGGTTTAACTTCTGCGCAAGTCGACTTCTTTAGTCAAAATGGCTATCTAGTTCTGCCTGATTTTGTCGACGACGACGCTTGTTTGAAACTGCGTGCGCAAGCAATGGTTTTGGCCGAAAAACATTGTCCATCGCCACAAGAAGCAACTGTGTTCACGGCTGATGGCACTGCTGTGCATGCTTCAGACGATTATTTTTTGACTAGTGGCGACAAGATTCGCTGCTTTTTTGAAAAAGATGCGTTCGACGAACATGGCGAGTTACGACAAGATGCCCATCTTTGTTTGAACAAACTTGGTCACGCGATGCACGATCTCGACCCTGTATTTGAAGATTTCAGTCACTCGACTCGTTTGGCGGCGGTTGCTGATTCGGTTGGTTTGAAACAACCACAACTATTGCAGTCGATGTACATCTTTAAACAGCCGCGAATTGGTGGCGAAGTAACTTGCCATGTCGATCACACATATCTATGGACCGAACCGCAGTCAGTAATCGGTTTTTGGTTCGCGATCGATGATGCGACCACCCAGAACGGATGTATGTGGGCTCTTCCTGGTGGGCACCGCATACCTGTCAAAACTCGCAATCGTCTGACACCTGATCGCAAATCAACGTTCAATGAAGTTTTTGATTCGACTCCATACCCAACCGAAGGGCTCGTGCCGCTTGAAGCAGAACGTGGCACATTGATTTTGCTCAATGGCACTTTGCCTCACCGATCGGGCCCCAACACGAGCGACAAACCTCGGCATGCATACACGATTCACGCCATCGACGGAACTGCGAATTACCCCGACGACAATTGGCTGCAACGCAAGTCGCTGCCGATGAGTGGTTTTCTTAATTAACCAGCCAGAATTGCGCTTGTCGCCGATGTTCCGAGTCGGGATGCGCCAGCTTTAATCATTTCAAGCGCCGATTCACGAGTACGAATACCGCCACTTGCTTTCACACCAATTGAATTACCGACCGTTGCGCGCATCAACTGCACCGCGTGCACACTTGCACCGCCAGACTTATGAAAACCTGTCGAAGTTTTTACAAAATCGGCACCATTCGCAACTGCAACTCGACATGACATAACTATTTGCTCATCTGTTAGTGCTGCAGATTCAATAATTACTTTCAATTTGACAGACTCAGAAATACTCTTGCGAACTTTTGAGATTTCATCGCCAAGTTCGAGCCACATCGAGTCAAACACGAAACCTAGATTTACAACCATGTCAATTTCTGAAGCACCGTGCTTGACCGCATTGGCGGCCTCGAATGCCTTGGTCGCAGCAGTATGTGCGCCAGATGGAAAGCCTGTTACACATGCGAGTGCGATTTCGCCCGACAATAGTCCGCTCGGTATTGGCAATAGCGAAGGTGAGATACAAACTGCTGCAACTTTCATCGCATTGGCCTCTTCGCAAAGTTTGACGATGTCTTGAGTTGTCGCTTCAGGCGCGAGCAAAGTGTGATCAATAAATTTCGCAAGCTCAAACGGCGTCATTACGCATTTACCCTAATTCG
>BJFV01000237.1 GCA_014190055.1 Actinomycetes bacterium | reverse complement strand
TAGTGACGCGATGGTTTCAGGTGCGACGGGCGAGTGCATTGGCTGTTGCATCGACAGGTCTTTCGATGGGCGGCATTGTTGTTACACCATTTATTAAATGGATTCTCGACACACAAGGCATTCGCAATGGCTCGCCATGGTTGGCGTTGATTTGGTTCTGTGGCACTGTGCCAATCACTTTGCTCTTGTTGCGTGCGTTTCCGCAACCTTATGGTTGGCTTCCCGATGGCGCGCGAGCAGCGCCTGGTGACATCGCAAATATTTCGGGCACGCCGCTTGCTGACGCAGTGCGCAGCAAGTTTTTCAAAGCAGTAACTTTTGGTTACATTTTCGCACTCGGTGCTCAAGTTGGTGGTGCGTTGCAACTTGTCAAACTTGTTGAAGAACGCACCGATCGCTCGACTGCGACGCTGGCAACAATCGTTCTTTCGACAATGTCGATTGTTTCGCGATTTGCGGCAGGTCGCATAATTCCGAAATTAAACATGACTCGATTTACAGTTGGTCTTGCAGCGATGCAAGGTGTTTCGCTGGCAAGTCTTGGCTTAATCAACAATCGAATCGGCTTGTTGTTAGCGATCGGTTTGTTCGGCATCACGATTGGCAACATGGTGATGATGCAATCGCTGCTGCTGGCCGAGCGTTTTGGTGTTCGCGACTATCCACGAATCGCAGCGCGCTCTGGTTTGATTTCATTTTCGGGCACCGCACTTGGCCCGCTTTTATTGGGATGGCTCTACGACGTCGCTGGTGGTTATCGCTCGTCATATCTCGCCGCCGGAGTCTGCTCGATTATTGGCGCAATTCTGTTTTCGTTTGCAGGTTCTGCCTCGGTTGCATCAGACAACGTTGCTTCGGCCGAAGTTGCTTCAACAAATTCGTAATAGAATTTTTCAGCATGTCTGATTTGCATCCAAATACTTTGCGGGTTATCGCTGCCGCGCGTGAGGCGGGTCTCGAGATTACGACTCGCAGGTTTCCGGAAGGCACCAAAACTGCGGCCGATGCGGCTGCCGCAATCGGCGTTGTAGTTGGTCAAATCGTGAAGAGCTTGGTCTTTGGTGTTGATAACGAAATCGTGATGGCGTTGGTAAGTGGGTCAAATCAGTTAGACGAAAAGAAACTTGCCGCAGCCGCAGGTGGCTCGAAGTGTTCACGTGTTGATGCTGATGCAGTGCGCGCTGCAACGGGTTACCCGATTGGTGGCGTGCCTCCCTTTGGTCACAGCACACAACTGCGCGTATTCGTTGACCCTGACTTGCTGCAGTACGACGAGGTGTGGGCTGCTGCGGGAACCTGGAATGACAACTTCGGTGCAGCCCCTGCGGACATCGTGCGTGTCGCAGGCGGCGTAGTCGTCGACCTCAAGCGTGCCTGATTACTCATTGACTGAAGTTGAGAGACAAACTTATGATTCCTAAATGCCGAAGTCGGTAAGGGATCAGTTGTTGGGCGGAACACGGACTTCAGTCGGCCAAGCTGAGTCCGTTGTGAAGAAGGCTCTCGCATCGGTTCCGCTAAGGAGAGAGATTTACCAACTATTTCTCGACGACGACCCAGTTGTAGCAATGAGGGCGAGCTACGTAGCGATGAAGATGGCGCAATCTGATCCTGCTACTACACATGAGTTCAAGAAGTTGATACTCAAGAACCTCTCCAACTACACGCAACAAGAGGTTCGGTGGCACGTGCCGCAGTTGTTGGTCTATATGAAACTCACTCAAGCAGAGCGACGCAAGGCATATGCAGTCATCATGGAGTGGTCCGAAACTGACACAAGCAAGATCGTGGCCTACTACGGGTTGCAGGCAGCAGCGAACTTCGCAGAAGTGGACGATGCATTGCTTGAGGACTTGATCCCGAGGCTGCGGAAACTGAACGCCCGCGGTGCGAAGTCCGT
>BJFV01000236.1 GCA_014190055.1 Actinomycetes bacterium | reverse complement strand
TTGAAATGCCGCGCTCGCGTTCGAGCGCCATCCAGTCTGATGTTGAAGATCGTGCACCAGCCCGGGCCTTAACTGCACCGGCTTCTTGCACCGCACCCGCATAAAGCAAAAACTTCTCGGTGAGCGTGGTTTTGCCCGCGTCGGGGTGCGAAATGATGGCGAATGTGCGTCGGCGCGCAGCCTGAAACAGAACGTCGTTTTCTTTGCTCATCGCCAAACTTTCACTTGCGTATTCTACGCGGGTCTAGTTTGCAAATTGCCTTTCCGCGGTTGGGATTATGTTGCGATGAGCCGAAGGGTGAGTAGCAACAACCAAAACCTTGCTGACTTTTCCGTCATTTAGCTTCGCAAAAAACATTGACGCGGCAAAATATGATGCGCATGCAGTCGTGAGAACTGCTCGATAACTAAGCGTGCTGGTTGCAGCAATGCCGATGACCCCACCAGATATATAGGCAGCGTTGTAAAGCACGTCGTAGGTGGCAAATATTTTGCCGATACTCGCTTTTGGCGAGTTGGCTTGAATAGTTGCGTCTGATCGAACCCGCAAATTTTGAAAAGCAAAGGCACAAAGCAACACACTGCCAAGGGCAATTCGTGGATGAGCAAAGGCCGAGGCAACACCGATAACAACACTTGCAAGGGCGAAGGCGATGACTGTGACTGATCGTCGTGGAAAGTGCTCTGAGATCCATTCGGCACTGATTGAACCAAGAAATGAACCAGCAGCCGAAAAACCCAGCACTGCAAGATAACCAGTTGTCTGCATATTGAATGATTTGTCGATCATCACGGCGATGCTGGCGATACAGATGCCCAGTAAAAAGCGGTGAGTTGCAGTTGCCGACATTGCAAAACGGGTTTTGGGCGATCGTAGATGCTCGACTAGTCGGCGATAGTTCAGCTTGTTGAAACTTTGACGACCTCCACCAATTTTTGTCTTAATGCGGCCGTAGTTTCGCGCGGCAAAGAGTTGTAATAGTGCCGCGATTACAAAACTTACAGCGGGCATTCGATGAGTAAGTGCAAAATAAATCGAACTGCCGCACGCACCTGCGAGCACGCTCAGAATCAATGAACTTGAGTCGGCAGCGACGAGTTCGTGGCGTCGAACCAAAAACGAAAGTGATGTCGCTCGTGCCGTGTAAAGAATTCGGGTGAGGCCGAGAAGAACGCAAAAGCACAGGTAGCCGACGATTCTTCGCCCCGAAAAAAATTCGATTGTTGCGAATACTGCTGAGGCAGTGAATGCAGCACGTGCCAAGTGGCCTCGGCTGAGAAGTTTGACGCGATCGAATCGATCTGTCAGGTCGCCGGCGATCGGACCAACCAAAATCAACGGAATGAGCGAAACGATCAGGGTTGACGCCATCGCTGTGAGCGACGGGCCATCGCTGAATTTGAAGACCAGAACATTCGCCAACGTAATGGTCGTCAGCGCGTCTGCAACTTGCGACGAAAACTGGGCGCTCATTGCGCGACGAAAATCGATGTACTTGAATAGGTCGCGACGGCGCACGTGCACCGCTGTGGTGGTGCGACGCAATTGCTTCACGAATTAATTGTGCTCGAGGCTCTTGGTGCAGATTGCTGATTTTGGTTAACAGCAACTGAATATTTGGTTACTCGTCTAGTCTTTGTAGCCATGAAACCGATCGTGCGCAAAATTTTAGGTCTTGTAGTTGTGGTGGCGGTTGGGGCGGTGGCTGGTCCTTGGGTTTATATCAACCTGATTAAAGATGAAGCGCCCGAGGCGTTGACTCTTGAGCCGGCAACTATAACTATTGCGCCAGAATCATCGACGACGATTGCTGCCGAGTCGACAACAACAACTGCACCAGCGAGCACTATCGACGGCGAGTGGAAAGTTGTCGCTGAATCAATCGTCGGCTATCGCGTCAAAGAA
>BJFV01000235.1 GCA_014190055.1 Actinomycetes bacterium | reverse complement strand
ACCAACGATCCAATCGCAGTATTCCTGCAAGAGTTCTGACCTCGGTTTGAGTGTCTCGGCAAATACTTGGCTAGTTGCCGCCCCATCACGCACTGCAGTACCGCGTGCAATCATTTCGCGTTCGATACTTGCTTGCTGCGCATCCGAGAGTTTGAGCCCACCGGCGGCAAAAATCTTGATTCCATTGTCTTTATAAAGGTTGTGCGACGCAGTAATCGCAATGGCTGCGACATCGTGCTTTCGAGCAGCAAACGCAATCGCAGGCGTCGGGGCAATACCCATCAATTGAACTTCAACGCCAATTCGTGTCAACGCCACGGCGATCGCCTTTTCAAGTACAGGCCCAGATTCGCGAGTATCTCGACCGATTAACACTTTTTTGCACTGCAATACTTGCGCCGCTACTTCAGCAAGATTGGCTGCGTAACTTTCGGTCAGTTCTTTGCCGAATTCTCCGCGAACTCCGTCGGTACCAAATGTCAACATCTAACCACCAATGTCCTGTCGTAACAAAGAGTGTTGAACGCGATTTTCAGATTTAGTTTCAGCACAGCAAACGCCATGCGTTGCAAAAGCGAATTAACGCTTCGTGTACTGCGGCGCTTTGCGGGCTTTTTTGAGACCGTATTTCTTGCTTTCTTTGCGACGCGAGTCGCGAGTCAACAAGCCAGCCTTTTTCAAAACCAACCGCTGCGCTGGGTCAAGTTCAACAAGCGCTCGAGCAATCGCCATGCGCAACGCACCTGACTGGCCGGCAATGCCGCCACCAAAAATGTCGGCATCTACGTCGTAAGTCTTCTCGGTGTTTGTAATTCGTAGTGCTTCTGTCGATGAATTGCGCTGCACTTCTGACGGAAAGTATTCGTCAAATGCACGATCATTAATTTTGACCACGCCAGTACCTGGTCGCAGTCGTGCACGACATACTGCGTTCTTACGACGACCGGTTGTTTGTGTCAATGGCTTTGTTCCCACGAGTTGGTTCCTTTTTCTACGAATTTTCTACGACTCAGCGCGCCTTGGCGTGCGAAATTTCAAATACTTTCGGTGATTGCGCTGCATGTGGATGCTCTGCACCTGGATAAACCTGCAACTTCTTAATCATCTGTCGACCCAAAGGACCTTTCGGCAACATGCCACGAATTGAACGACGAATCGCATCGCCAGGTTTTCGGTCGAGCAAATTTTGGTAGGTCTCAGACTTAAGACCGCCCGGGTAACCCGAATAGTCATAGACCATTTCACTATCTGCCTTGCCCGAGGTGAGCACGATCTTCGAGGCGTTGATAATTACGACGTGATCGCCAGTGTCCATGCTTGGTGTGTACATCGGCTTGTGTTTGCCGCGCAGCAATGTTGCTACTTCTGTGCAAAGGCGTCCAAGAACCAAACCTTCTGCGTCAATAATGTGCCAGGCACGCTGCACTTCGCTAGTTTTTGCTGAATAGGTACGCATAGAAAGTTCCTTCAAAAAAATATTGCCTTGGCCAGAATGCATTTCGCACTCGTTTTCACGGCCTAGTAAGGATAGGGCCCAAGCACCCTAAATCACAATCGGCCCTATAAAAATATGGGTTATTGCCTTAAAGAAGATCGCTCGGATAGCCAACTTCGGTCAAAAACAGACCCTGAGGTGGCGCCAATTGCGAGGCTTCAGCGCGATCGCCTGAGCGAATCAGCGCCATCATGTCGCTGCTCGGTCGCTTGCGCGCGCCGATTTCGACAAACGTGCCGACGAGTGATCGAACCATCTGATGACAAAAGGCATTTGCCCGAATGTCAAAACGAAACGTCGACTCGCCGACCTCGCGCCAACTGGCTTGCATCACATAGCGACGCAACGACTTCTCGCGCACTATTTCGCCAGAGCCGTCACCGGTTTCTGGCCCTTCAAGATCTGGTTCTGTGTCTGGTTTGGGTCGACGACAAAACGCCGAAAA
>BJFV01000234.1 GCA_014190055.1 Actinomycetes bacterium | reverse complement strand
ACTAAGCGCCTAGTCGGAAGGCGGTCTGCAATTTTATTGAGACGATCAAAAGTACTTTTAAAAAAAGTATTCGACATCGCTACTCTGCTAGTCCTCGCCACTTGGCATATAGATAGACACTTGATAATGCGCGCGCAGCACGTTGGCCACTTGCGTAACACAATCGACCAGTTTTCTGCACTGCGACGACACCTGCATTTTTCGGGTCGGCTACCGCAAGTTCAGTGGCCACGAGGATTGGTTTTTGGGTCTCCAACGACAGATCTGCCGCGAAATTCGCATACATAGCGTCTTGACGCTCGTGATAGTTAACTATGCGCTCGAGTTCGTAATCGGGAAAGTATCGTCCTTCACGCATCATTCGAGCTTGATTTGACTGAATTCCTATTCCAAGAAAGATAATCGCGTCAACGGCTTCATCAGTGGCAACCAACCGCATGATGTCGATGACAGTTTCGCGCGTTTCACCTCCGGCGCAGTCGATTGGGTTGTTTTTGCTCCAACGCTGTGGCAACAATTTCGAAATCTCAGATTCAAGATGGTCAGGTAGGTCGATAAGGCTGAGCGCGCCTTCTTCGTGAATTGCGTCTGAAGTGACAACACCCCAACCGCCTATCGTTGTAAGCACGATTGTGTTTTTGCCTCTCGGCAACGGCTGAGTCGCAAACGTCGCAGCCACATCAAATGCCCGTTCAACATCGTTGACTCTTGTTACGCCTGTACTACGACAAACCGCGTCGAAAATTTTGTCATCGCTGGCTAGCGCACCCGTATGACTTGACGCGGCTCGCGCTCCGCCAGCAGTAGAACCACCCTTGACCACCACGAGGGGCTTCGCTGAACACAGATTTCGCATTGATTTTGCAAGTAGCCGACCATCTGTAACTCCTTCAATGTAAGCAAGGGCAACTTTTGTTGATTCATCATTTGAGAAATAATCAAAGAACTCGGGAACGCCAACCATCGCGGCATTTCCGGCTGATACAGCGCGAGCAACACCGACACCTGTTTGACGGGCGTAATTCATAAAACTTGAAACGAAGTTGCCACTTTGGCTAACTACCGAGATTGAGCCTTGCGGTGGATAAGGCCCAACAATTTGTGCGCAGAGATTTTGAGGTGTGCTTATAAGGCCTTGACCATTTGGCCCGACCACCAGAATTTCTAATTCTTCGGCGAGATTCGTAAGGTCGATCTGGGCCTGCAATCCCTCGGCGCCCAAATCTGCATAACCAGCTGATGTTATGTATGCGGCTTTGATGCCTTTCTTCGCGCAAGCTCGGAGAATATCTGCGTTGGTTGACGCAGGAGTACAAATAAACGCCAAATCAACACTGTCGTCGGGAAGATCATCAACTGCCGAAAGACAGTCGATGTCCAAGACATTTGCACGCTCGAGATGCGTTGCAAATACTTTGCCAAGATACCCATTGACCAAAATATTGTGTAAAGAAACAAAGCCAAATTTGCCAGGGTGGGTAGACGCGCCGACCACGACGACACCTCTCGGTGCAAATAGTGCTTCAAAATGATGACTGCTCTTGCGAGTTGCGGATTTTGAATCGAAACTCGCATGGTCAGAACTTGTTCCTGAATTACTTACAGACGAATTCAAGTCGTGCATCTCGATCAACGCATCAACGGCCACGATCGAGCCATTTGGTCTAACAATAAGCGGATTCAAGTCGATTGACTTGATTGATTCATTCTCGACATGCGCTCGAGAGAGTGAAACTAAAATATCTGCCAACTGACGACGGTCTACAGCGTTCTCTCCCCTGAACTCGCCAAGAACCGTTTGGCTACCAAGTTGATCAATAAGGGTAAACGCAGATTGCAAATTGAGTGGAATCGGCGCAAACGCGGTGTCATTTAAAACTTCAGCGAAGACTCCACCCATGCCAAGCATCACAAAACTGCCAAATTGCTCATCGCCAACGACGCCTGCGATCA
>BJFV01000233.1 GCA_014190055.1 Actinomycetes bacterium | reverse complement strand
TCGCAAGCCGATAATCAGCGGCAATTGGAAAATGAATCACAATCACTTTGAAGCGATTCAGTGCGTGCAAAAACTTGCCTATCTTTTGACCAAAGACGACTTCGCTGCGGTCGATGTGACGATACATCCACCGTTTACAGATTTGCGAAGTGTGCAAACTTTGATTGATGCAGATGAACTTAAATTCATTCTTGGCGCGCAGCACTGTCACGAATCTGACTCGGGCGCTTTTACTGGCGAAATTTCAGCGGCGTTTCTTTCAAAGTTGAATGTCAGTTATGTAATTGTCGGCCACAGTGAGCGACGAGAAATCTTCGGTGAGTCCAATGAACTCATTCAAAGTAAAATTGTCGCAATACAAAAAAACAAAATGACGCCGATCGTCTGTGTGGGTGAAACCTTGGCCGAGCGTGAGGCTGGTAAGACTTATGACAAAGTTTTGGGACAATTACGCAGTGCTCTAGAAAAGCGCACTGCTGAGCAAGTTAAATCAATGGTCATTGCCTACGAACCGATTTGGGCGATCGGAACTGGGAAAACTGCAACAGCCGACGACGCTCAACGGGTGATCAGTGCTATTCGTGAAGAGATTGCCAAAATTAGTTCAGCGTCAGTTGCGAATGCAGTTCGGTTGCAATACGGCGGCAGCGTAAAAGCGAGCAATATTTCGGAGATTATGTCTCAGCCCGATATTGACGGAGTCCTCGTGGGTGGTGCCAGCCTTGATGCAGCCGAGTTCGCCCGAATTTGCCAATATCGGTTGAGGGTCAACAACTAGTTCGCATGTGAACTAGAAGTGTTAAGATTTACGTATTAAAGGCCATTCTGGTCTTTACCTAATTCGACGGGGAGGTCGGAGAGTGAGAAAAACCACAAAAGTGGCTCGTCTCGCTGCAGCACTCATAACTGTGTCCTTAATTGGCGCAGCATGCGGTGGCAGTGACGACGAAGCTACAGAAGAAGCGCCAGTCGAGGAAACTACGGCTGTTAGCTATCCAACAAGTTTGGATGACTGCGCGAACGTTACATACGACTATGCCAAGCCAGCAACAACTGGTGGCATGACGATTACATACGACATCAATCCTGATGCTGTATGGGATGATGGTTCGCCAATTACAGCAGCAGACTTTGTTGCAACTTGGGAAGCATCTCTGAACACACCGGGTTCGATTTCGACATCTGGTTACGATCAAGTGACAGCGGTAGAAGCTGGTGCAAGTGACAAACAGGTTGTTGTCACGTTGAAATCAGTTTACGCACCGTGGCGTGGCTTGTTCAGTGGCATTATTAAAGCTGCTTCAGTTAAGAACACAAAAGATGTTTCTGCAGACTATGCAGACAACATTCCGTTCTCGGGACGTCCGTACAAGATTAAGTCTTGGAGCCCAGATCAAATCGTGTTTGAGCCAAATGCAAATTACTGGGGCACCGACAAGGCTGTTACCAAGAAATTTGTAATGGTTCCGAAGGCAGACAGCGACACTGAAATCGCAGCAATCAAAGCTGGCGAAGTTGACTTCATTTACCCACAATTCTTTGCAGGTATCGAAGAAGCGGTGAAGCAAGACAACATTCAGTCGCAGATCGACTACGGCGGCGACTACGAAGGTTTCTACTTCCAACAGAAGTGCGGACCATTCGCAGATCCAAACTTCCGTGCAGCTTTCTCGATGTCAATCGATCGTGACGCATTGTTCCAGCAGATCTACATTCCACTTGGTGGTAAAGAGTTGCTTCAGTGCGGTCCGATGGTGCCTGGACCATATTGCAATGGCGACGAGTTTGCCAATAGCTATGACCCAGCAGGTGCAGAGGCGATTCTCACAGAGAATGGTTGGACAAAGGGTGCCGACGGATACTGGATTGACCCAAGTGGCAATGTTCCAGACGTTCGTTGGATCATCAACACGGGCAACACACGCCGTGAAAGTACACAGGCTTATTTGATTCCGTTGCTCAA
>BJFV01000232.1 GCA_014190055.1 Actinomycetes bacterium | reverse complement strand
GGGTGAAGTCGATTACCGCCCCTATGAACCACGCGGTACCGACTGGCACCCACACCGCGGCTTTGAAACTGTCACTTACATCATGGACGGAACATTCATTCACCAAGACTCTCACGGTGGCGGCGGCATAATTTCAGACGGCGCAACTCAATGGATGACTGCTGGACGCGGAATTTTGCATATTGAAACACCACCTGAAAGTTTGGTTGTCTCTGGTGGTCTTTTTCATGGCCTGCAGTTATGGGTCAACTTGCCGTCAAAGCAAAAAATGATCTCGCCCGCCTATCAAAACCTTGAAGCCAACATGGTGAAACTTCTCACCACGCCTGACGCAACTACTCTCATACGTTTAATTGCTGGCGACATTGATGGCGTTCAGGGTCCGGGTTCTTCGAAGACACCAATTGTTATGGCACATGCGACTCTTTCGCCTGGTGCACGCATGGTGTTGCCCTGGAACCCGCAGTTCAATGCACTTGCTTACGGACTCAAAGGCTCTGGCTTTGCTGGTGCAGAGCGAGTGCCCTTTGGTCTTGGTCAAGCAGTCGTGTTCGGACACGGCGACACAATGACCATTGAGGCATCAGGGTCAACTGCTCTTGATGTCATCTTGTTAGGTGGCCAACCAATTGGCGAACCAGTCGAGCAGTACGGACCTTTTGTCATGAACACTCGCGCAGAACTCCAACAAGCTGTCGATGACTATCAGCGTGGTCGATTAGGAGTAATTCCTGCCAACGGCATTAAGCCATTTCGCGGAAAGCCCTAACTAACTTAGGGTTACAAATTCAGCGAAACTGTCAGCGCTCGTACACCGGAGTTTCTGGCCCAACAAAGTCACGAAATAACCCGAGCACTTCGCCAGGATTTGCGTGGCGACCAGTTAAAGCCTTCGAATAAATCAAAGTTCCATCAACTTCAACGTCAAAGATTCCTCCCTGACTTGTGACGACCAACAGTTCAGAAATGACGTGTTGATAATCATGCAAGATTTCAGAAACCGCGCTCACGGCGTGGCTAGAAAAGTCTCAAGAGATGCAATAGGTGATTTTTACTCGATGTTTCATAGGGATAAATGTAGTCTCAACGGCGTCACAGAACGTGCCGACTGAGTTTTACTGCTTATCTCGAGTGCGCCATGCGCGCCACGCACCCGTTGACCACAACGCCCAGATCACCAACAACGGCTGAAACAACAACCGTATTGCTCGTGCCCTGTCACTATTCAAACCAAAAGCGTCGACACCATTAATAAATTGCGAAATGTTGCCCCAAAATATCGCCACAAAAAACGCGGCGACGGCCCAACCAATTTGCGTTCGATACTTCCATGCAGCAATAAGCGCAAGCCCAAGCAAAATTTCGACGACACCAGATGCCAACACTACGAAGTCGGCATAATCTTTGAATAAAGTCGGCACTTGTGCTCGAAACTCGACACGATTTGTGCCAAGGTGCGAAAAGCCCGCGAACATAAGCCCTAGGCCCAAGACGATCTGCGCAATTTTTTTCATCTTATGCAGTTAAGCACAAGCACTGGCACTGGCACCCCCTAGTTGAATCGAACATGCGACCTGCGGTTTAGGAAACCAAATGATGCAAGCAGTTTTGATCATCTAGTGGCAACCAGTCCTGGAACATACCTTTCAGTTTGTGCAACAAGCGCGTAGTGAGGCTTGAATCTATCGAGTCATCTTCAGTTAGTCGCGATAGCGGTTTAGTATTCGTCGACGGCGTTGTCGCTCTTTGCGGCGTAGTTTTATTGACTGCACGGCTAGAGACACAATTGTTGTAACAGCAATTAGGCAGATCGCGATCGTCCAGATGTCGAGCATCGACTAGATCGCCAACCAAATGTTGAGCACAACTAGAACACCGATTATTAGCAGCGCTGTGCCGAGCAGTTTGGTGACGATCGTTGAAGGCCATGGTCGGCTTGATCGTGCGAACCAGCCGACAGCGCCGAG
>BJFV01000231.1 GCA_014190055.1 Actinomycetes bacterium | reverse complement strand
CCAAATTTCTTTGGCCACGTTTCGTCAAAACAAAGTGTACCAATGGCCGGCGAGGCGGCAAACGGTCGCGCGAGTGAAACGAGAGTGACTAGGTGAAACGGCGAAAAACTAGAACTTCACCATGCACGAGCGGGGGCCGTGCACTTGACCGCCGACCCATGTAACCGAATTCGGGTCAACAAGTTCAAATTCAGGAATTCGCTCTAGCCAAGTCTGCAACGCGACGCGCACTTCGAGACGCGCCAAGTTGCTGCCCGCACAGCGGTGAATGCCCGAACCAAACGCGACATGGCGATTGTTCTGACGATCGAGAATCACTTCGTCAGGATTCTCAAATTGTCGCGGGTCACGATTCGCAGCCGGAAACGCCATCAACACGCGATCGCCCGCCTTCATCGGGCAACCCTGAAACTCAGTGTCGTGATCAACAATGCGCGCCATCGTCACCGGCGCATAAACGCGCAGCAACTCTTCGATCGCGGTCGGCCACAAATCTGGGTTCTCACGCAACTGCTTGCGATGCTCTGGATGCTGGGCCATGTGCCACATGCACGAACCAATCGCCGACCAAGTCGTGTCGATGCCAGCAACCAACATCAACTGACAAACGCCAAGCACGTATTCGATCGGCACTTTCTTGCCTTCAACTTCGGCATTCATCAACTCGGTAATCAAATCGTTTTCGCGAGGGTTCTTTCTTCGATCCTCAACTTGTCCCATAAAAAATTCGACGATGTTGACAAACGACTTCATGCGCAACTCTTTGTCGGTCATGTTTTCGAGCACGCCGCGCACCCACTCGGTGAACTCAGGCTCCATCTCGAGCGGCACACCAAGCATCGTCGCAATCACCCGCACCGGAATATGTTGCGCATAATCTGCCGCAGCATCAGCCGTGCCCTTGTCGATGAACTCATCAATCAACGCGTTGCACAAATCGCGCGTGCCCTGCTCGTATTTCGCAACCGACTGCGGCGAAAAAATCGGCAAGATCAAACGTCGATGCCAATGATGATCTGGCGGATCACTCGTGATCGGCGGCGCCGCAACACCCGCATACGCGCCTTCGTTTCGCCCTTCGGCGGGTGGCATCACCAAAATCTGACGCGACGTGAAAGTTTCAAACTCTTGAGCGATCGCAACGACATCTTCATAACGCGTCGGCAACCACGAACCCTGATAGCGATCAGTGTGCGCAATCGGGCACTTTGACTCGCGAATCTCGCTATAACCCGGATACGGGTTTTTCACGAACTCGGGGTCAAAAATGTCGTAGTCGGTCAGCAAATCGCTCACAGGTTTGCGTATGTCAGTCATTGTCGGCCTATTTCTCTCTATTCGGTGATTGTGATTGCACGTTCAGGACAATTTGATTCTGCGCGTCGCGCTTTGCCATGCAAAGCCACCGGCACATCACCAGTGATCAAGAGTTTTGCATTGCCGATTTCGTCGCTGCCAAAAATTTCTGGCGCAGCAATCGCACACATTTGGTGACCGTGGCACGAGTCGTAATCGAGCGAGATCTTCATGATTAAAGACTAGTTCTACGAGGTCAGAACCGTAGCCTGATGGGCTGTGATTCTGATCGACGCCCAAGGCCTAAAAGCCTCTCGACCGAATCGCCCATTATTCAACGACATTTCATTGACCTTGAGCGACGGTGATCGCATTGGCGTCGTCGGATTAAACGGCTGCGGCAAAAGCACTCTGCTTCGAATTTTAAGTGGCGACTACTCGCCCGATTCGGGCGTCGTGCGATACGGTCGCGGCGCGCGCATCGGCATGCTCGCCCAGCAACCAGTTTTGCCAAAGGGTTCAGTTCGCGACGCCGTAGGCGAAGATTGGCGTGGCGAGGCGATGCTCGACCGCCTTGGCATGTCGGGTTTGATCGACGCGCAAACAAACGAACTCTCTGGCGGTCAACAAAAACGTGTCGCGCTCGCAAAACTTCTCGTCAGCGAATGGGATGCA
>BJFV01000230.1 GCA_014190055.1 Actinomycetes bacterium | reverse complement strand
CAATTCGTGCACACGCCAACATTGCAACTGCTGCCTCTGGAATCATCGGCAGGTAGATGTTTACGCGATCACCTTTTTTGATACCAAGATTTTTTAAGACATTGGCAAACCTTTGTACTTCATCCAACAATTGCGCATAAGTAATAACGCGTGAGTCACCAGGTTCGCCCTCCCAGTAAAACGCAACTTTTTCGCCGCGACCAGCGAGCACATGACGATCAAGGCAGTTATACGAAACATTCAACGTGCCGTCGCTGAACCACTCGGCATAGGGCAAATCCCACTCAAGTGTCTTGGTAAACGGTTGAGCCCACGAGACAAGTTCTCGTGCATGACGCGCCCAATAAGCCTCTAGATCACGTTCACCCTCGAGATACAAACTCTGATCTGAAACGATTGCATTGGCTTTGAATTCGGCTGAAGGAGGAAACTTTCTTTGCTCGTATGACAGCGCATCAATCGCATGAACCTCGTTATTCATTCGTCCCTCGATTCAGAACCGTATGTTTGAATGCCTATCGGCGAGAATAGTAAACCGCGATGAAAAACTCACATTCTGCAAGCACCGACAAACCAGCCAGCGGCACAATAGAAACTCGAGATGATACGAACCTGCAATTCGGTTGGTTCGAATGGCTATTAGCCCTAGGAATGGCACTTACTTGGGGTTCTTCATTTCTATTAATTGACATCATCATCCGTGATGCTCCGGCAACTTTCGTGCCATTCGGACGATCGTTTTTTGGCATGGTCGCTCTATTTTTTGTTCCTGGCTCACGTCAAAAAATTGATCGCCGCCATCAACCTCGACTCTTAATTTTGGGGTTGATTTGGATGGCGCTGCCATTTCTATTGTTTCCTCTCGCAGAACAAACTGTTGCTAGCAGCATCGCTGGAATGATGAATGGCGCACTGCCAGTTGTTGTCGCGATCATCACTGCGATATGGGTGCGCAAAGCACCTTCGCCCCAACGTATCTTTGCCGTCGTAGTTGGCTTTATTGGAATTTTTCTGATCGCAGCACCATCAGTTCGTGACGGTGGTTCTGCCGACGTGAAAGGCATTGTCTATTTAACTTTGGCGCTGTTGTGTTATGCAGTTGGTCTAAACATTGCTCGACCGCTGCAAGCGATTTATTCACCAGCCACCCTGATGCTTCGCGTTGTCGCACTTTCGACTTTGCTGTCTACACCGCTCGGAATAGTCGCTATGCGCTCAACTACTTTTTCTTTAGAGATGATCGGTGCGACAGTTTTTCTTGGTGCACTTGGCTCGGGATTTGCATTTTTGCTTTTCGGCACACTACTGAAACGCACCGGACCAGTGAGGTCAATGATTCCGACTTACTTCACACCAATTGTCGGCACTTTTCTTGGAGTTCTGTTTAACGACGAAAACATCCTGATGCTTTCGATTGTCGGAATGCTGATCGTAATATTTGGTGCTTGGCTAACGAGCCGACCAGAAAAAGCGATCACACAATAAAATTATTTGTGAAGCAATTTGTCGCGCAGGTGCCCTGACCAGACCGACAAGTTGCCCACGAACTAGGTCTATCGAAGAAACAGCATCGCTATTTTCTCGACGTATTTTTTTAGCAAGTGATCTAACTGATTCGAATTGAGATTTCTTTAGGCTCGATGTCCACGAAGTTTTACTAATCCGAAAAGCCGAGAGGCGACGCGGAATAAACAAAGCCGATCCAATCTCCAACAGCCCAACCCACATGTTTAAGTCGATTACATAGTCACCGTGGAATTTGCCCGCTTTCTCAAAAGCCGATTTGCGAAAAGTGACAGCCATCGGTTCACCGATTGGATTGCCGCCACTGCGAACTATTTTGCGAAGCATCTGAGTTTTTGAGAGTTTTTTTTGGTCAGAATTGGCGATTCTTCGTCCCTTTATAAATCGATCTTTCGGAGTCACAAAGTCGCGCAGACTAAAGCAAAAGACAGCGTCCAGATTTGCCGATAAAGACATTGCTTCAAATTCTGTCT
>BJFV01000229.1 GCA_014190055.1 Actinomycetes bacterium | reverse complement strand
CGCAATTTTGGCGAAAGCGACGGTGAACCACGATTTGGTTTCGACACTCTGTTGCAGATTCGCGGCTATCGCGACGCAATATCGTTTCTCGAAAAACAGCCTGGCATCGATAAGAAGAAAATCGTCGCGTGGGGTGAGAGTGCTTCGTCGCTTGTTGTGCAATTTATAGGTGTGTTTGACGAACGCGTGCGAGCAGTAATCGCCCACACACCCGTGTGCGGCAACAGCGCAACAAAATTTGACGAAAGCCCTGAAAAGTTCGAGTGGTTGCGACAGAACTGGTCGAGTCTTGACTTATCGACCGTGCCAGTGCGTGAATTAGCGGTGCGAATGAGCAGACTGCACGAAGGCGAAGGACCAGTAATCGTTGAGGGTGGTGCGGCAGTTGGTTATGTGACACGAATGCGAAAGAAATACGCAACCGAATGGTCGAATCAAGTTTTTATCTTGCAGCGCAAACTTGAAGCACAATTCAATGAGCAACGTTTGCCGGCAAAATATTTGAAAGTGCCGACCTTGTTTGTGATCGCCACAGATGACGAAGTGCCATTGTGCGAGTTAGCCACTAATAGTCAATGTTTCGACTTAATCGAGGCGCCAAAACAGCTGGTCGAAGTAAAGGGCGGACATTTTGGACTCATTTATCAAGGCTCCGAGCCATATCGACAAGCCGTAGACGCCGACATCAAGTTTTTGCGGAGCGTTTTTGGGTGACGGTTGTTAATCCGTTGCTCGAAATCGCTCACGGTAGAATTTGAAGTAGCCAAACCAAGAGAAAGTTGGCAAACCTGCGATGAATATTGTGACCCAACCCAGCGTGATGCCCGCGGCAAATGACGCGTGCTGGTGCGGAAGTGGTCGCAAATATAAGCGCTGTCACAAAGCCCTTGAGGGTCGCGTGCAGCAAGGTGTTGTGAGCCCACGTCGAAGCGTGCCGAGCACGATTGCTCGCCCGCCATATGCCGATAGCGGCGAAGTGACGCGATGGAATGAACCAGCGATTAAGTCGCCAGAAATTATTGAACGAATGCGACACGCAGGTGCAATTGCTGCTGAAGTTTTGCGTCTTGCGGGTCAAGCAGTGAAGCCCGGTGTCACCACCGACGAGATTGATGCTCTTGTGCACGAGTTATGCATCGCACGAAATGCTTACCCAAGCCCGCTGAACTACATGGGTTACCCGAAAAGTGTTTGCACTTCTGTAAACGAAGTTATCTGTCACGGCATACCTGACTCGCGAAAACTTGAAGATGGTGACATCGTGAATTTAGATGTGACTTGCTATATCGGTGGCGTGCATGGTGACACGAATGCAACTTTTGCCGTTGGCGAAATTGACGATGAAAGTCGTGCGTTGATCAAAGCAACCGAAGAGTGCACTTGGCGCGGCATTGAAGCGGTGAAGGCTGGGCGTCCGTTAAGCGATATTGGTCGGGCGATCGAAGATCACGCAAAACTGCACAAACTTGGCGTGGTGCGTGCGTTCGTCGGGCACGGCATCGGCGAACAATTTCACTCAGATATTCAGGTGTTGCACTATTTCGATTCGCGAAACTCGGTCGTGATGCGACCAGGCATGACGTTCACGATTGAGCCGATGATCACGCTTGGCACTTGGCAACACAAGATGTGGGACGACGACTGGACTGCGGTGACAGCCGACGGCAAGCGCACCGCACAGTTTGAACACACTGTTCTGGTGACCGAGACTGGCGTCGAAGTTTTGACGGGTGGCGCTGGCGCTGTGTCAGGGTTTTCGCCGTTTAGTAAATAACCGTCGCTAATTTCGCACATTGGTGCCCTCGTTGTAGCGTTTGGTCAACATCAACCTTTTAACAATTGGGGGCAATTGTGGCTACAGGGTTTGCAAAAGTAAACGGTCAAGAAATTTTCTACACAGATTCTGGTGGTAACGGGCCAGTCGTGATTTTGGCGCACGGCTTTTTGATGGATCAGACGATGTTTGATGCGCAAGTAAGCGCGCTGTCGCCTGAGTTTCGCGTGATCAC
>BJFV01000228.1 GCA_014190055.1 Actinomycetes bacterium | reverse complement strand
GGGCCTAAGTAAGCGAATGGTGCAATTCTCACTTGCCGACCCAGAGCGCTTGCTTTATCACAACGAACCAATCTGGCGTAACGGCGAAATAGTCGGCAGCATCACTTCTGGCATGTTCGGCCACACGGTCAATGCTTCACTCGGCATGGGTTATGTCACGAACAAAAACGGTCTCGCCGACAAAACTTTTGTCACAGACGCCAAATACGAAATCGAAGTTGCCGGCGAGCGCATTAGCGCCACCGCATCGCTCGATCCTTTTTACGATCCCAAGAGTTTGCGCGTCAAGTCGTAATATGATGGCGAGATGACAAGTTCGCAAAAAGAAGGTCGCCGTGGCGGTCCTGGTGCGCGACGTGCACTTCGCGCCGCACCGCTCGCGTTAGATATTCGCCCAGTTAACCCAGGCATGGAGAGCGGACGCTACAAGCCGTTGACAGATGCAGAAGTTTTGAAGATTCACAATGCAGCGCTTGACGTTCTCGAGAACATTGGTCTAGCTGACGCAATTCCGACTTGCATCGAAGCACTCACGCCGTTTGGTTGCAAACTTTCGCCTGAAGGTCGGTTGTTGTTTCCTCGCAGTTTGATTGAACACACACTTTCAATTGCCGCGCGAAAATTTACTCTTTACGGTCAAGATCCGAAATACGACATGGAGCCTTGGGGTAAAAAAGTTTATTTCGGCACAGCAGGCGCAGCCGTTTACATCGTTGATCCAAAAACGGGCGAATACCGCGAATCGGTTTCACAAGATGCTTACGACATCGCGCGACTTGTCGACCAGATGGAGCACATCCACTTTTACCAACGAACAGTTGTGCCTCGCGATTTGCCAGATCCGGCCGAAATGGATATCAACACTTGCTATTTGAGTGTCAGCGGCACGACTAAGCATGTCGGTACTTCGTGGGTTCACCCCGACCACCTCGACGCGTCGCTCAAAATGTTGCACGACATTGCGGGTGGCGAAGATAAATGGCGCGCTCGCCCATTTGTCAGCCAGTCGAATTGCTTCGTTGTTCCGCCACTTAAGTTTGCAACTGATGCATGTCGCTGTCTCGAAACTGCCGTCTATGGTGGCATGCCAGTGCTGTTGCTATCGGCAGGTCAAGCAGGCGCAACTGCGCCAGCGGCACTTGCAGGTGCACTCGTACAAGAAGTTGCTGAAGTGCTTGCGGGTCTGGCTTATGTCAACGCTCTTGTGCCAGGTCACCCAGCAATTTTCGGAACTTGGTCGTTCGTTTCTGACTTGCGCTCAGGCGCAATGTCAGGTGGCAGCCCAGAGCAAGCAATTCTTTCGGCAGCAAGTGCGCAAATGGCACACTTCTACGATCTCACTGGCGGCACCTCGTCGGGCATTAGTGATTCGAAAATTCCAGATGCACAGGCTGGCGCCGAAAAGGGTTACAACCACGCTCTTGTAGGCAACGCTGGCATGAACTTGATTTACGAATCAGCCGGCATGCACGGCAGTCTCCTTGGTTTCTCACTTGAAGGTGTTGTGCTCGACAACGACATTGTCGGCGCCGTGCAACGCACAATCAAAGGCATCGAAGTCACTGACGAGTCATTGTCGGTCGACACAATTCGCGCTGCGGTTATTGACGGCCCCGGTCACTATTTGGGCGCCAAGCAGACCCTCGACATCATGCAAACTGAGTACATCTACCCTGCGGTTGGCGATCGTTTGAGCCCGAAAGAATGGAACGAAGTCGGCCGACCACAAATTATTGATGTAGCGATCGCCAAAGTGAAAAATATTCTCGACAATCACTACCCGAGCCATATTCCAGAAGATGTCGATGCGCGAATTCGCGAATATCTACCGATTGCTTTGCCACGCGAAAAAATGATTCACCCTGCTTTGCGCGGTGAAACTGCCAGCGTTTAACTAAAACTTTTAACTAGAAGTTTTTGGCGCCCTTGGTAGGAGTCGAACCTACGACCAACGGATTAGAAGTCCGGTGCTCTATCCACTGAGCTACAAGGGCAAGACCCTCAGGCTATCTAATTTG
>BJFV01000227.1 GCA_014190055.1 Actinomycetes bacterium | reverse complement strand
TTTGACAACATCTGAGCCACGGCGGACACCACCGTCAACGAGGACTTCGATTGAATTGCCAACAGCGTCGATCACGCTTGGTAAAAGTTCAATTGGCGCGGGCGAACCATCTAGTTGACGACCACCGTGATTTGAAAGTGCGATTGCATCGACACCCAAAGACGCTGCTTGTTTGGCATCGGCAACACACTGAATGCCCTTGAGCATGATTGGCAAACCTGACTCTTGGCGAATCCAGTCAAGGTCATGCCAACTAAGCGTCGGATCAAATTGCGAATTGACATAATCAGACAATGTGATCGCTTTTGAACCGTCAACATCTGACCGACCAGCGACTGCCGAAAACGTAATTGGTTCGTTTGTCACGAATTTAAATGTCCATCGCGGGTGGCGAATGCCGTCGATAAAAGTTTCAAGACCAATTTTTGGTGGAAGCGTAAAGCCACGACGCACATCGCGTTCGCGCCGACCGAAGACTGCCGTATCGACAGTGACCATGATTGCTTTGTAGCCGGCTGCTTTTGCGCGTTGTACCAGTTCTCGCGACAGCCCACGGTCTCGCCAAACATAAAGTTGATACCACAGTGGGCCAGTTGCGACACTGGCGACTTCTTCGATGCTGCGCGTACCAAGAGTCGACAATGTGAACGGAAGCGAGTTTTTGCCAGCGACACGAGCAACTGCCAGTTCACCCTGAGGATGAGCGATGCGGGTGAAGCCAGTCGGCGAAAGCGCAATCGGAAACGGCACTGGTTGGCCCATGATCGTTGTCGCAGTGTCTATTTTCGAAACATCGCGCAAAACTTTTGGCACGAGTCCGAACTTTGAATATGCCGAACTGTTGTTGGCAAGCGACCATTCGTCTTCGGCGGCACCATCGAAATAGTCGAAAACACCGCCAGGCAAGTTGCGCTTGGCAAGTTTGCGCAAATCTTTTAGGTCGCCACAAGCGGCAAGCCTGCGTTTGTCACCGTTGAATTCGAACTTGCGAAGTTGTACAACGGATCGAACCGACTTGAGCACAGACCTACTCTAGCGAGTTGATGATTTCGGCAACTTCTTCGATTGTGGTTCGCGGATTGATGATGCAGAAGCGCAAAATTGTTTCGCCATTGAGCGTTGTCGGCACAACGAACGCTCGCCCTTCGTTGAGCATTTTGTCGCTCCATGCTTGATATTGCTCTGGCGTCCAACCGTTTCGTTTAAAAATTATGATCGACAACTCTGGCTCGAGCAGCAACTCGAGAAAAGGCGCATTCTTAATCAACTGTGTCGCTTCGCGCGTGACCTGCAGCGTAATTTCCATTGCTTCTTCGTAAGCCTCGGTGCCATGCGTTGCGACGCTGAACCAAAATGGCAAGCCTCGTGCGCGGCGCGAAAGGTGATGCGCCATGTCAGAAGGGTTCGCCAGCGCGTCACCGAGATCTTGTTGTTGCAACACTTCTAAATATTCAGCACGCTGGGTGTGCGCACGGCGCGCCGTGTCAGGGTCGCGATAGATCAGTGCGCAACAATCGAACGGGCCGAATAGCCACTTATGTGGGTCAACAATAAAGCTGTCGGCTTTTTCGATGCCGACGAACAAGTGCTTCACACTTGGAGCACAAAGCGCTGCTGCCCCGTATGCGCCATCAACATGAAACCAAGTACCGAGTTCGCGCGCCTGCTCGCCCGCTGCCACAAGATCGTCGATTACGCCAAGGTTTGTCGTGCCAGAAGTTGCGACAATTGCACAAATACGGTTTCGATCTTGCGGGTCAAGTTCAGCAATCGCCTGACGCAAATTAACGCCCGACATGCGGCCTTTTGCGTCGGCTTTAACTTTGACGATGTCTGCATCCATTGCATTTGCGGCAAGGCCGACCGATGAGTGCGCGCCAGACGAGGTGACGATGATTGGACGCACTCTGTCGTATGAACCTTTGCCGTTTTGTCGCCAACGCCAACGTGCTGCAATTAGTGCCGAAAGATTGCCGGCGGTTCCGCCGCTAACGAACACACCGGCACTTGTCGTCGGAA
>BJFV01000226.1 GCA_014190055.1 Actinomycetes bacterium | reverse complement strand
CCGGCTTGGGCAAGGTCTACTGCCAGATCGGTTAGCCAAACTGCCAGCGCCCCAAAACCATGGGCCATCACGATCGCAGGCGCGTCTGTGGCGCCATTAGCGGGCCGATACAAGCGCCCCCGCAGAGTTGCACCCTCCGACTCGAACTGAACTTGCTCGTAGTTCATAACCAAATTCTCGACCATCGTGCGACCCTCGCTAATCAAGTGTATGAACTACCCGAATGTAATTAATAATTTTTTGCGCACAGTTTGGCGCAAGATTTTGTGAGACAAGTAGAACCTCCGTAGTGATTACTGAATTCACACATTGTCGCCGACACAACTACGAAAGGGCCTCATCGTGGCGAATCAAGCCGTTGTCGAGAATCTAAGTCGAACGCGGGCACGTGCGATGCAAGATCGTGTCGAAACTACTCAAAGCGAACGATCAGATAAACGACAATGGCGCATTCCCGAACTCGCGGTTGGTTTGGCGTTGATGTTGGGTGGCGCCTTAGGGGCAATTCTGCTTTCGCGATCAGGCGACTCGATTGTCGTAGTTGCGGGTGCGGCAAACGATTTACAGCGAGGCCAGAAAATCGCACCTCAAGATTTAATTGCAATTGAAACACCGCTCTCACTTTCTGGTTCGTTTGTCACAGAATCTGAAGCATCATCATTGATCGGTCAGACACTTTTGATTGACCTTCAGGCTTCAACACCTCTGACAAACTCGATGTTCAGCGACCAACAGCAGTTGTTGCCTGACGAAGCTTTAACCAGTGCTGCAATTCAGCAGGGCAATTATCCGATAGATCTTGCAGTCGGTGATCAAGTTCGCTTAGTCACGGTGCCTGACATTTCACTTAGTCAGACCGCACAACCTGAAATGTTTGACCGAGTTGTAACAATCTGGTCGTTGAATAAAAGCGAAAAAAGTGACCTTGCATTTGTGACTTTTCGCAGTTCGCTTGATTTGTCTATGGCAATTGCCCGCGCTGGAGAAGTGCACATATCTCGAGTTACGAATTTTGAACAACAATTTGCAAGTCAGAATGCGCAAGATTGATGACGCTTGTCGACACGACGCAACCAACGGTCACTGATCGTCAACTCGTTAACGCTTTGGCATCTCGCCTCGGTGACTTGCTGGCCGATGAGCGTTTAGATCGTCGGGCACGAAACCTTCGTGAGCCGACAAATGACGAAGAACGTGAGTTTGCACGCACTGCAGTGCATGCCGAACTTCTGCGTCTGGCAGCCACTCGACGTGCCGAAGGCAAGTCTGTCTTAACTATTTTTGATGAAGCTGCGATTTCCTCGGCGGCGATCGCTCAAGTTCTTGGTTTGGGTCGCTTGCAGCCGCTGCTTGAAGATGACGAGATTAGTGATATTCACGTACGGGGCAGTTGCCGAGTGTGGGTAAAACTTCGCAACGGTCAGCGTGAAACTCGAGACCCAATCGTCGACACAGATGAAGAACTAGTCGAACTTATTCGTCGTGCCGCAACTCGACTCTCGCGGCAAGAGCGGCGATTTGATGCGGGTACACCCGAGTTAAATATGCAATTGCCGGATGGCTCGCGGTTATTCGCAGCAATGGATGTCTCGTTGCGACCAAGTTTGATAATTCGGCGTCATCGCTTTGAAATTTCAAGTCTTGACGAACTGCGACTTCGTGGTCTGCTGACCCAAGAGCTTCAAGATTTTCTGATCGCAGCAGTTCGCGCCAGACGAAACTTTGTCATCGCTGGTGGCACTGGCTCAGGTAAGACAACTTTGCTTCGCGCTCTTATCAATGAAGTACCGCCCAGTGAACGCCTTGTAACAATCGAAGATGCTTACGAACTTGGGCTCGATCACTTCGAACACTTACACCCCGACCACGATGCGTTGCAGTCGCGGCCTGCAAACATTGAGGGTCAAGGCGAAATTACTCTTGCCGATCTGACACGCATGGCGTTGCGTATGGACCCAGATCGCGTGATCGTCGGTGAGGTTCGTGGCGCCGAGGCGTTTCCGATGTTGCTCGCCATGAGCCAGGGCAACAACGGCTC
>BJFV01000225.1 GCA_014190055.1 Actinomycetes bacterium | reverse complement strand
GTTTCTTGGGTTTGAGTGAACCCATGCACCAGCACGGCTCGCGGGCCGTTGCCGAATTGCTTACTGCTAAGCATTGGCAGTCGTCATCGGGTGCGAACTTGTGCGGTTTGCCACACGCCACAAACTTTTTGTTCTCATTGCTGCCACGATAGAGGCATGGGTTCTTCGGCGGCGACCACGGCAACTTTTTGCGCCACATTGGTGGATGAATGGCTTCATTGTGGTGTTCGCCATGCAGTCGTATCGCCTGGTTCAAGATCAACGCCAATCGCACTTGAGATCGCCAATCGGCACGAAATTGAGACGCACATTTTTCACGACGAACGAAGTGCCGCATTTGCCGCGCTTGGCATCGCCAAAGCCTCCGGGATTCCGGCGATCTTGGTTTGCTCGTCTGGTACGGCAGCAGTTGAATTTCACCCAGCTACAGTCGAGGCGCATCACAGTGAAGTTCCAATTTTGATTTGTACGGCTGATCGACCAGCCGAACTGCAAGGTGTTGGCGCACCACAAACGATCGACCAGCAAAATCTTTATGGCGTGTCAGTGCGAAAGTTTGTTAACGCCGAAGTCGCCGACGACACCGAGAGTCATACCTGGCGTCAGATCGCTCGTGATCTTTTTGCGACAAGCGTTGGCAAAGTGCGGGGACCAGTTCACCTCAATCTGAGATTTCGCGAGCCCCTCATGGGTGTCGCCACAAATCTGCCGCCACGATACGAGAGGTCTGCGACGATTGCAGAAACGGTTGTTTTGCCATCGGCACGATCTCTTCGCAAGTTGAAGAAAGCACTGAATTTTAAAAACGGTGTGATCATTGCCGGTCCTGAAAATTATCGGGTCGAATCTATTTTGCGTCTTGCTGAAACTCTAAGTTGGCCCGTGCTTGCAGACCCACGAAGTGGTGCACGAGTGCCAAGCGAATTCGTGGTCGCTGCCGCTGACTCAATTTTGCGTGACGAGGACTTTGCGAAAAAGTTGCGACCCCAAGTGGTTTTGCGCTTTGGCACACTTCCTGCTTCTAAAGTTGTCAACTCTTGGCTGGCAAGTTCGGGGGCGAAACAAATCGTGATCACGACAACACCAACTCTCGCTGACCCAGACCAGTTGTGTTCGCTACACATTGTCGGAGAAATCGATGAGTTGTGTGCAGAGCTAGTTTCTGCTCGTTCTAATGAGCAGAGCAAGCGAGATGATTCCTCTTGGCTCGATCTCTGGGGCACTGCTGAAACTTCAGCCCAGAAGTCAATCAACGCTGCACTTGCAGATGAGCCTGGGCTTTCTGAACCGGGTGTCGCACGTGCGCTTTACGGGCTGTTGCCTGAAGCATCCAACTTGGTTGTTTCAAGTTCGATGCCAATTCGTGATGTCGAATGGTTTGCTGCACCGCGAACCGGGCTGCGTGTTTATGCCAATCGCGGTGCGAACGGCATCGACGGCGTCGTGTCAACGGCAGTGGGCATCGCGCTAGCAACGCGTCAGCCAACAACGCTTCTGATCGGCGATATTGCTTTGCTGCACGACATAAATGGCTTGATCAGTCTCGTGAGCCGTGAAATTGACTTGCGAATCGTAGTGATTGACAACAACGGTGGTGGAATTTTCTCTTTCTTGCCCCAGGCCCAGGCCCTTGAAGTGACAAAATTTGAAAAGATATTTGGTACGCCACATGGTGTCAACTTAAAAATGCTCGCCCAGGCGCACCAGATCGATACGCACGAAGTTGCAAATATGTCTGACTTCGCTGAAGTTTTATCTCAGCGTGGCCCTTGGCTGGCTCGTGTCGTTACTGACCGACAAGAAAATGTCAAGGTCCACGAGCGCATCAATCAGATGGTGGCTTCAAATCTGCGTTAAGTTTTCGGCGAAAAAGAACCTAAGGTCGAATTAGCGCCGCCAACATTGCTTGAAACTTGGCCTGAGTTTCAGCAAGTTCACTAGTTGGCTCACTGTCGCCGACAATTCCGCCTCCCGCAAATAGTCGGGCAGTCATGCGCGTCGAGTCGAGTTCTGCGCAACGAATGGCGACAGCGAATTTTC
>BJFV01000224.1 GCA_014190055.1 Actinomycetes bacterium | reverse complement strand
ACGGCTTGTATCGCGAGTCGTTGGTTAGTGTGCGCGAAGCTATCCATAAAAATACGGCGACTGATCTGATTTACGGTGACTCGGCTCACCCAACGGGCATCAAAGCCGAGCCGCTGAGTTTTGTGCGGCGCCCTGGCTGGTCGCCCGAGCGTCTGCGTGGCCACTGTTATGTCGGCGAAACTCTTGTTGCCCGCACCGAAGTTGTTGAGCGAGCAGGTGGCATAACTGAACTTGTTGTGCAACACCCGCACGATCGTGCTTTGCGGCTAACTGAAAACGCAAGAAATATCGTGCGTATGCCCGAACTTTTGACGATGGCCAAAAGTCGAGATACTCGCCCATCAGCATCACTTGATGCGGTTATCAAACACTGCGCACGACAAAAGATTGATGCCAATTGCGAATTTGATGCGGCTGTGCCGAGTGTTCGTGTCAAGCGCAACTTGACGACACAGCCGAGTGTTGCAGTCATCGTGCCGACTCGTGGTACGTCTGCCGAAGTGTTTGGTTCAGAGCGTGTGCTGGTTGTTGAAGCTGTGCGAAGTTTGTTTGAAAAATCGACTTATCAGAACTTTGAAGTTGTAGTCGTTGCCGACACACCGACGCCACAAACCGTGCTCAACACTCTGCGAGAAATTGGCGGTGCGCGGTTGAAAATAGTCAATTACGACCGACCATTTAACTTTGCTGGAAAAAAATAATCTTGGGGCGATGTCGTGTGAATCTGATCTGATTTTGTTGCTTAACGACGACACTGAGATCATCACCGCCGAAGCGCTCGAGTTAATGGTGGCGATGTTCAACGACCCGACAGTCGGCATTGTTGGCCCGATGTTGTTGTTTGAAGATTCGACGATTCAAAGTGCTGGTCACATTTTTAGCCCTGACCCGACCGACCTTTATCGCGCGCGTAGCCCCGAGACGGCTGGGCCACAAAACTTGTTGAAAGTTCAACGCGAAGTTTCAAGTTTGATCGCTGCATGTGCTCTGATTCGTCGAGATGTGTTCGAACAAGTCGGTGGGCTTTGCATGGAGTTTCCGGGCAACTGGAACGACATCGACTTCTGTCTCAAGGTTCAACTTGCTGGCTATCGAGCAGTGTTCACACCACACGCCCACCTGTTTCACTTTGAGTCAAAAACACGAATCGCCAAGCGCGTCGAAGCCGAAGTTGCCAAACTTGGCGCGCGATGGGGCTCAGTGCTCGATGATGATCCGTATTTCAACCCGAATCTGCAGCGCTACACGAATATTTGGAAAACAGATTCGACTTCGAAACAGTCGCTTGATGAAGCGCTGAGTTTTTTGCTGACAGTCGCTTAGTCGTTTGACTGCGGGCCAATCGCGCCGATTGCATCAAAATATTTGAGGTGTGCTTTAACGACGTAGACGGCGTCGACATCATCGAGAATCTCAATGTTGTTTTTCTCGGCGGCATCTAACAAATAAGCAGTCAGCGTTTGCTCGTCAATCACAACTTCATCGACTATGTCTTGTCGACGATCTACGACGCCCGCTGGTTGCAGACCTTTGTCGTGCAGCCAACGCATATGAAAAACCAATAATTTACGAAGTTCTGCGAAAGTCAGTCGTGCCTGGGTTTCGCTTGGCAAATTGTCGGCGACGAATTGAGTTGCTTGTTCGAGTTCATAAACGGCCCGCGGCGCGACACTGTCGAGGCGACGGGCCTCGCGACCAATGATTACTGCTGCGATTGCAAAGACCAGCAGCGCGGCAATGATGCTGGCGACTACTAAAACCGCAGACATGCGGTGCGAAAACTTTTAGATGCCGATGCGTTGTGCCAGAAGTTCGCGATGATAAGTCGGATCTCCGAACAACAACTCACTCGACTTGGCACGCTTGAAGTAAAGGTGCGCTGGGTGCTCCCAGGTGAAACCGATACCGCCGTGAATCTGGATGTTCTCGGCTGCAGCATGAAAGTAAGCCTCTGAGCAATACGCCTTTGACAAAGATGCAACCGATGGCAACTCGTCGTTCATTTCAGCGGCGCACCACATGCCGTAATACGCAGCCGACTTTGCCGACT
>BJFV01000223.1 GCA_014190055.1 Actinomycetes bacterium | reverse complement strand
TGCAAAACTTCGGGCAATAACTGGCGCGAGTCGAGAACGCTGCGACTGATAGAACTCAATTGCGATGTGACCCCGAGTGGTGTTGTTCGGATGTAGGCAACTACACCAATTAAGCCGACGAGTGTGCCCGTGGCGACTGGCGTCCAACGGCGAGTGAAAAGAACATCGATGATTTGTTCGCCAACTTTTTGCGACTGAAGCGGCTCTTGAATTGGTTCATCTGCTGGCTGACGGTTGACGCGCAATAGAAAAATCGCCACGACTGCTAAAACAAACAGCACGAGTGCGAGCGAACCCGAATAACCGAGCCAACGAGGCAACCAAAGAACTGGGCTTTCGCTTACTTGCTCTAAAAACAGCGTGTTCCAAGTGAAAAATCCGAGCCCGAACCCGATCAATGAGCCGATCAACGCCGGGATCGCCCGCAAATATCCTTGACCGATTCGGTAGAGATGTCCACTGATGCAAGCGCCCGACAAAACCATGCCGAGCCCGAATGCTGCCGCACCAACTATTAGCGGCAAGCTCACTGGCGCAATGTGCGCACCAGGCGGAAGCCCCTCGCCTTTTGAATTTGGAAGATAAAGACCAAACATCACGGCGTAGCCGATCGCGCCGACTGCAATTGCAGTTACGACTGACAACAGCGGACGCGTGTGTCGTGATTCGGTCGCGTCGCGAAAGACGCAGAAGAAACAAAATCTTCCGCGCTCAAACACGAAACCAAGAGAGGCACCAATTAACAGGGAGATTGGGCGACTCGAATCACTAACACTCGATGTCGAAAGAACTAATGCTCCAGCAATGATTGCAACAAGAATCAAAACTGCAACAGAAGTTCTTTTCGACAACATTTATTTAACCTTTACCCCAAATTGTGCCGGCTGGGTTGCTGATCGGAACGCCTACTGAATTGCCGTATTCGGTCCATGAGCCGTCATAAAGTCTGACTTCGTAACCGAGAATCTCACTCAGAACGAACCAAGTGTGCGCGGCACGCTCGCCGATTCGGCAATAGACAATAACTTTTTTCTTGCCGTTGATACCAACTTTGTCGTAGATCACTTTGAGATCTGCAGCCGGACGGAATGTGCCGTCTGGTGAGACTGCCGTTGTCCACGGAACATTTTGTGCACCAGGAATGTGTCCGGCACGAATTGCAAGTTCTTGAAAACCTGCCGGTGCGAAAATCTTGCCGTTGAATTCATCGGCCGATCGAATGTCAACAAGTTTTGTGGTCTTGTCTTGTTTCTTGGCGATTTTTACGACATCACTAAGAAGAGCACGCAAACCAGTGTTGGCTGCAGTTGCAACAAAGTTGCCTGCACCGAAAGTCGGTACTGCGGCGTTTAGCGCTCGCCCGTCTTTCACCCACTTGTCACGTCCACCGTTGAGGATGCTGATGTTTTTGTGACCGTATGTTTTGAAAATCCATACGCCCCATGCGGCGAACCAATTGTTTTTGTCACCATAGAGAACGACTTGTGTGTCTTTGTTGATGCCGGCGTTGCGCGCGAGTTTTTCGAATTGCGCTTTGCTGACGATGTCACGATTCACCGGGTCAACGAAGTCTGTATGCCAAACGAACTTCACCGCATTTGGAATGTGGCCTTTTTCGTAAACGCCTGGGTCAGTGCTGACTTCAATGACTCGAACATTTGAGTTATTGAGATTTGCTTCGAGCCACGCCGCTTCAACGATGCTTGCTCGGGGTGTTTTCGGTGCGCTCGCTGACGCGACTGCTGTTGTCGGCGCGATGAGCGTAATGATCGGAAGCAAAAGCCACCTGAATCGTTTGCGAGACTTAATTGAAACTTGTTGCATTTATTTCTCCTTGTGTTTTGTTATTTTCGAGGGTTTTCGGGGTTTCAACCAACCGGTCAAATACTTGACTGATTTAGTCATGATTAAGATATCAAGAAATCACCGAAATACGACCTTTTTAGTCGGCTTTTAATTCGGCTTTAAAATTAGCCGTTTTACGGCAATATCACGATTTTACGAAGTAACGGTGTGCGATTTTTGCCAAGCGCGAGCGAGTTCGGCATAGTGACC
>BJFV01000222.1 GCA_014190055.1 Actinomycetes bacterium | reverse complement strand
CCGGCCCTCGATCCATAGCCAAAGACTACATTTAGGGTCTGATGCAAAAAGCGTTGGCAACAATTTGGGTCTTTGGCGACCAACTCAATCGCAAAATCGGCGCGCTCGCAACCGCCAAACCCGAAACACATCGCATCTTGATCGTCGAATCAGCCGGCAAAATCGCATCACGTCCGTGGCACATACAGCGCGCGCACTTTCTAATCACATCAATGCGTCGGTTCGCAATCGAAATGCAACAAGCGGGCTTCGAAGTCGACTATCGCCGCGCAACCACAATGCGCGCGGGCGTCGAAGCCCACATCGCCGAGTTCGCACCGACACATATATATGTATCTGAGCCCAATAGTTACACCGCGCGCCAACTCGTCGCCGCACTCGGCGTGCAGGTCGTGAAGTCGAATCAATTTCTTTGCCACCCCGAAGATTTCGCCGCGTTCGTCGCTGGCAAAAAATCTCTCAAACTCGAAGACTTCTATCGCTGGCAGCGCAAACGCTTCGGCTATTTAATGGATTCGAAAAACGGCGACGAACCAGTCGGCGGCAAATTTAATTTCGACGACGAGAACCGTGAACCGCCACCAAAAACTGGCCACGATCGTTGGCCAACACCAAAGCTTCACGCACTCGACGAAGTCGATCAACAAGTTCTCGCTGACCTGCCAAAAAATTTGTGGGGCAAAAAACCCGACGGCCTCTGGGCAACAACTCGCAAAGATGCACTCGCCCGCCTCAAATATTTTGTCGACGAAATTTTGCCGACATTCGGCGAACACGAAGACGCAATGCTCGAATCAAACTGGCATCTCGCACACTCGCTGCTCTCGCCCTATCTCAACAACGGGCTGCTGTTGCCAAAAGAAGTTCTCGACGCCGCAGCCGACGCATTCGCCAAAGGTCGCGTGCCAATTAACAGCGCCGAAGGTTTTATTCGCCAAATTCTCGGCTGGCGCGAATACATTTTCAATTGCTATTGGCGTTGGATGCCCGAATACGCACAACTCAACAAACTCAACGCGCATCGCCCACTCGCGCCGCTGTTCACCGACCCGAAGAAAACAAAAATGAAATGCGTCTCCACCGTTCTCAACGGCATCAACGACCGCGCCTATTCGCACCACATCGAACGCCTGATGGTGCTCGGCAATTTCGCGCTCATCTCGGGCACCGATCCGCAACAATTTACGAACTGGATGTGGAACAGTTACATCGACGCCCACGAATGGGTGATGGTGCCAAACGTTCTCGGCATGTCGCTTTACGCCGACGGCGGTCAACTCGCCACTAAGCCTTATGCCAGCGGCGGCGCATACATCGATCGCATGAGCAATCATTGCGACGGCTGCGCTTACGATCGCAAAAAACGCACTGGCGACGACGCGTGCCCTTTCACAAATTTATATTGGGACTTCCACATGCGCCACGAAAAAACTTTCGTGAAAAATCCGCGCATCGCCCGTCAGGTGCGCGCCGCACAAAAACTTTCAGACATCGCCGACGTACAAAAAACTGCCAAGCAAATTCTCGAGCGCCTCGACCGCGGCCTCGTCTAGAGTTCACAGCATCATGACACGCGGCATTGTCAGCACAGTCAGCACGATCATCGTCATTATTTATGCAGTCGGTGCTGGTCGATGGGTTGCAACAGATGCCGATTGGTATCGGTCGCTTAATAGTCCGCCGTGGCAACCACCAGATTTCATCTTTGGTCTCATCTGGCCTTACAACTTTGCAGTTCTAATAATCGCCGGCTTTGTCGTTGCGTCGCGCGACTCGCGAACTGAGCAAATCATTTGGCTCGCCTCGCTCGCACTCAGCGTTGCTGCCGCACTCTTATGGGCATGGCTGTTTTATGTGCCGCATTCGTTGCAAGCATCGGGGTTCGCTCTCGGCGCCGCGACGTTGCTCACCCTGCCGCTTGTTGTCATCGCGTTTCGCGCGTCGCCACTTCTTGGTCTTGCGCTCGTGCCTTATCAAGTTTGGGTTGCAATCGCGACTTCACTCGCCTTCGGCTACGCCGCCCGCAACAAATAGCCAGCCCTCGAAACCTAAGCCG
>BJFV01000221.1 GCA_014190055.1 Actinomycetes bacterium | reverse complement strand
GACTCAGTTGTTATGAGCTTAAGTTTTGGGCTACGTTCATATAGATTAGGGGCAAATGAATAGTTTGTTTGGGGCAAGTTTGCTCGAGGTGCACACCTCGTGGTCGTGGATCATGATTATCGGCAACGGTTTGGCAGGGTTGTGGGCGTTAGTGGCGCACAAAAATATTGCGCTTCGTAGTCGTGCGTTGTGGTGGTTTACGGGCATCGCTCAAGTTTCTGTTTTTGTGCAAGTGGTTCTCGGCGTCGCAGTTGTTAATCGGGACAAAATTGAGTATCCCGCGTTTCACGCTTTCTATGGTTTTGTCGCAATCATCGCAATCGCAATTATCTATTCGTATCGCGCGCAACTCAAAAGCAAAATGTATTTGCTTTACGGCTTTGGTGGCCTATTCATAATGGGTCTCGGAATTCGAGCCATGCTCGTTGGCCAGGCGGGTTAAAACTCTAGCCAAGCCCCTTAAAAAATTTAGGCGAGGGCTGACTCAAGTGAGTTAAGTGAGTCGTGCAACTTTGCTGGCAGGCGATCGCCGAAAACTGCAAAATGTTCACGAATTTGTGGCACGGCTTCACGCCAGCCATCAGTATCGAGCGATGTGATCGCTTCAAGATCGGCTGTGTTGATGCTTAGACCGTCAGTATCGAGCGAATCTGTCGCCGGCAGAAAGCCGATGGCAGTTTTTCGTGCGTCGGCTTTGCCTTCAAGGCGTTCAAAAATCCATTTCAGCACGCGACTGTTTTCGCCGTAGCCCGGCCACAAGAATCGACCGTCGTTGTCGCGCCTAAACCAATTGACGAAAAATATTTGCGGAAGTTTTGCAGCCGAAGTTTTTGAACCGACCGACAACCAGTGAGAAAAATAATCGGCCATGTTGTAACCACAGAATGGCAACATCGCCATCGGGTCGAAACGAAGCTTGCCGACCGCACCGCCAGCAGCCGCAGTTGTTTCGCTGGCCATGATCGAGCCAAGAAATACTCCGTGGTCCCAGTCGAATGCTTGCGTCACAAGCGGCACGGTTGTGCGTCGACGACCGCCAAACAAAATCGCCGAGATTGGCACACCACTTGGATCTTGCCATTCGGGCGCGATGCTCGGACACTGGCTAGCTGGCGCAGTAAACCGCGCGTTCGGGTGCGCCGCCGGAGTTTCGCTCTCAGGTGTCCATGCATTGTTGCGCCAGTCGATTGCGCGTGCCGGTTTTGTCGGCGACATGCCTTCCCACCACACGTCACCTTCAGATGTAAGTGCAGTGTTTGTAAAAATGCAATTCGCATTCAACGTGTGCATTGCGTTCGCATTCGTCTCGTAACCGGTGCCAGGTGCAACGCCAAAAAAGCCAGCCTCTGGGTTGATTGCGTAAAGCTGGCCGTCTTTGCCGAATTTCATCCAGCAAATATCGTCACCAATTGTCTCGGCTTTCCAACCTTTAATTGTCGGCACAAGCATCGCCAGATTTGTTTTGCCACAAGCCGACGGAAACGCCGCAGCAATGTATTTGAACTGTCCGCTTGGATTTGTGAGTTTCAAAATCAACATGTGTTCGGCCAACCAGCCATCATCGCGAGCCATCACCGATGCGATGCGCAAGGCAAAACACTTTTTGCCGAGCAATGCGTTACCGCCGTAGCCCGAACCGTAACTCATGATTTCACGAGTCTCAGGGAAGTGAACGATGTATTTATTGTCGGGGTTGCATGGCCATGGCGAATCTTTTGCGCCGTTGACAAGTGGTGCACCAACCGAATGCAGACATTGCACCCAGTCGTTATTGCCGAGTGCATCGAGTGCACCTTGACCCATGCGAGTCATGATGCGCATGCTGACTGCAACGTAAGCACTGTCGGTGAGTTGCACACCGATGTGGGCGATCGGTGAGCCAAGCGGACCCATTGAAAACGGAACTACATAAAGTGTGCGACCGCGCATCGCGCCGGTGTAAAGCGCTCGCATTTCTGCACGCATTTCATTTGGCTCACGCCAGTTATTGTTCGGACCTGCATCAATTTGATTAGCCGAGCAAATGAAAGTTCGATCTTCTACTCGCGCAACGTCGCCCG
>BJFV01000220.1 GCA_014190055.1 Actinomycetes bacterium | reverse complement strand
ACGCGGCTCATCACTGGGTCGAGACAGAAATTGTGACAGCGATGATCGCATCAAGTCACAATCAAGAACTTGATCTTGAGTCAACTCGAGATGCGCTGCGCGACTTGAAAGAATTTCAGGCAGTCATTAATTACATGTGGCCGGTGCTGACACCAGCAGAGTTATTGCACGACCTGTATTCGTCAAAGGCTCTGATGCGATTGGCTGCGCAAAAAGTGTGTACGACAGCAGAATACGAGTCGATGTATCGACCGCGAGCAGAGAGCCTTGCTGATGCAAAATTCAGTGACGCTGATGTTGCGGTGCTTGATGAAGCGCTTGCGGTTTTGGGTCCACGGCCACGACGTAGTGGTCGAATAAACGAAGCAGATGAAATTCGCACATATGGTCACATCGTCATTGACGAGGTGCAAGATCTTTCACCGATGCAATTGCGCATGATCTCACGACGTTCGTTGAACGGCTCGATGACGATTGTGGGAGATATCGCACAAGCAACTTCGGCGCACGCTCCGGCATCTTGGCAAGAAGTTCTCGAACACTTGCCGAAGAAGAATCCGTCGCGAGTCATTGGGCTCACCGTCGGCTATCGAATTCCAAAACAAATTATGGATTTAGCGACCAAAGTGATGCTTGCGGCTGCGCCAAATCAAGTTGCCCCCGTATCTGTGCGCGAAGGTGACCAAGCACCAAAATTCGTAAAGTGCACAAGCGCCGAATTGATTTCTAATTTGATCGAAGAAGCGCAGAGTCTTGTTGAAGAGTTGAGTGATGGCAACGTGGCGATTGTTTGCCCCGATGAGATGACCGAAAACGTCTGCCGAGCACTCGACGCTGCGAAGGTTGTTTATGGTCGCGCGGGTGCCGCGGGCATTGAATATGGTTTGACAGTTGTGCCCGTAAGTGTGGTTAAAGGTTTAGAACTTGACGGGGTGGTCGTGGTTGAGCCAGCGAAAATTGTGGCTGCGCAGACACATGGCTTGCGCGCTCTGTATGTTGCGTTGACACGTTCGACGCGACGCCTAAGCGTTGTGCACAGCGAGCCGCTGCCAGATGCACTTGTTCGCTGAGTTGAAAATATTTCGTTAGAAGTTGTCGAGTGAGTCAATAATTAGAGGCAAAAAACGTAGTGCTTTATCGGCATCGGCAGGTCGATTGCGCTCAACAGAACTTTTTGCCAACGCTATGACGCGGTCAAAGTCGGCTGCGAGTTGGTCGCTCAAAGTGAGAATTTTTGGTCGCACTGCATTGCTGATTAGCAATATCTGATCAACCTTCTTGATGGCTGTTTGGCGGTCAGACTTTTGCATTGCTTCGCTGAGAGCATTAACAGTTGTCAACATTTGGGTAAGAAGTTCTTCAGTCGAAAGTTGCTGATCAACCGTGAGAGTCGTCGTTTCAGTAACGACGTTGTCGGCGAGAGTAGTAGGAGCCGACTCGTTAATCGTGGTTGCGCATCCGCTTAAAAGTGAGGTCGCACTGACAAATGCGGCGATCGAAACGAGTGTGACAATGCGAACTTGATTGCGGTAAAGATTCGATTGCATGACGCAGAACTTTATTTTTTGGTCGAGACGAGCAAGCGACTGCTGATAAACGAGTCGATTGCAGTAGGTGCAGATTGGGCCGAGTCAGACATCGTGACACTGACTGCACCGTCGTTGCTGCGATTAGAGATGGTGCCGACTTTTCCGGGAAACATTTTGTTGGCTTCAAGCGTGTCGAGTGCCCCGGCAGTTTCTTCGAGTTCTTCAGAAATTCGCACGACTGTAAACGAGCCACCGACGTCAATCGTGTTGAGTGGAGTGAGCAACATGTTGTGATGACCTGAACCAGGTATTGGGTTGCCGTGTGGGCATGCAGTTGGGTTGCCAAGCATCTTTGACAAAGCGACTTCAACTTCGTCGGTGATTACATGCTCCCATTTGCAGGCTTCGTGGTGTGCGGTTGACCAAGAAAGGCCAAGAACATCGATCAAGAAGCATTCGGCCAGGCGATGTTTACGCACGATGCCCTCGGCAAGTTTTCGACCTGTTTCGGTTAGCGCGATTCGCGGACCAGACAAATTGA
>BJFV01000219.1 GCA_014190055.1 Actinomycetes bacterium | reverse complement strand
GGGGCACAGAACCAGTCGTACCAACCGAAATTTCTTGCCCGTGGATGCGCCTAGTTCAACTTCCGCTGAAAAAGCAGTTAACAAAACCCGAATGCGATGCACTCACGCTAAAAATTAGCCAAGAACTAAAAACCGAAACAGTGATCTTGCCACCAGGCGATGCAACTTACATTCGACTTTCAGCATTCATCTATAACGAACTAGTTGATTATGAAAAACTAAAACTGATCAATTTAAATTCTTAACAAGTTGCAGCGTCGACGCCAGCCGAGTTGAGATCGGCGATTAGTGCATCGCGCGTCTTGAGATCAGCGACGCCCATTGTCCATTTGTCGCCGCACAAAATCGGCGTGTCGGCCCAAGTTTGCTCACTGCCAGCTGTGCCAAGCAACGCGAGCGCCTCGTCGCTAACTCGCTGTTTTTCTTCTTCACTCACATAAATATCAAAATCAACTTGCTTATTGTCACGCTTGCACTGCCAAGACTCTTTATTTTCTGACCCGGATTTTTGCCAAAGCGATGAAAGCGGCTCGCAAACAACTTTGGCAATCTCGCCAGCAACACCTGTCGGGGCAACGAAATCAGAATCAGCGGGCACGTCTGAGCCTGAGTCACTGCCGCCACACGAAGCGACGACGAGCAACAGCGTTGTTAAAGCAAGTTTTTTCATTGGCACTCCCAACGGGATTTGAACCCGTGCCGCCACCTTGAGAGGGTGGTGTCCTAGGCCGCTAGACGATGGGAGCAAGTAGCCCCCTCACGCTATCTGTCGAATCAGATTGCCAACCAAATGTTGAGCACAACTAGAACACCGATTATTAGCAGCGCTGTGCCGAGCAGTTTGGTGACGATCGTTGAAGGCCATGGTCGGCTCGATCGCGCGAACCAGCCGACAGCACCGAGAGCAAGACCAGGTATACCCAACAACACGAAACCGAACTTGATCATGTCGGCGGGGTTGTCGACTTGCGCGGCGACTAGACCTCCCCACCATTTAGCGACGAACAACATCAACACAACTTTGAAAATGCCACGCGGCAAGTATCTGTGCACTGTGCGCATGTCAGGCAGTTTGTCGGCGCCAAGCCCCACAAGTTTCGGCACCAAATAAAGCACACCACCAAGCCACAACGCCCAGTTGTTGCCGATGAACACAACAGCAACAAAGACGAACACAAAAGACCGCAAGATCGACGAAATGATTTGTTGACTGTTCGACGGCGCCGGCAGATCGTCGTTTTCAATTTCTGAAAGCCTGATGGGCGTGGCGACACGGGCGGCGTTTTCAAGCAGCCACCGCACCACGAGCGCAATCAGCGCAACAATTCGCACTGTGTTTACTTCGTCAGAATATTCTGGTTTGAAACCTGTAAGTGCAGGCAACGCAGAAAACATCGCGCCCGCCGCCCAGGCACCGAACAACGCGATCAGCACGACATCGACTGCTCGGTTCCAGATGTCATCACTATCTTTGTCAAGCCGTCTAAACGGTCTCATTGCCGACGCTGCGAGCGGCACAGCAAACATGAACACGGCAAGACCAAGTAACCCACGAATCGAATCGCTTGAACTAACTCCTCCGCCAAATGCGACGACGATTGCGAAAGCACCGAATGCGACGAACCCGGCGGTCGCATCAAAAACGCCGATGGTCATCAACACCAAACAGATTGTCAACGACGGCATCACTACGTCTGACGATGTATCTATCGCCGCAGCCACGCCTGCAACAATTCCGAAAATTGGAGCAATAAACCAAAGCGCACCCACTAGCGACCGCAAATAGCTTGCGTCGGCAATCACTCGAGCCAGCATCGGCGACACTTGAGTTGTCCACCGCGGCGCGTTAAAGAACAAATCATCAACCAATTTGATTCGCGGTGGATTGATGCGATCAATTCCGACATCAACTTTGGACGAACCGAATTTAACCGTCACATCTGCGACATCGGCACTGCCGCGATCTTCAACTTGCTCTTCTTCGCGCTCGCGACGGCGGGCAGCATTTGCCCCCATCGCGGCCAGCAACACCAATGCCGACGCGGTGAGATCTACAACATTTCGTGGTTCACTCAACGGGTCATAAGGCGGTGG
>BJFV01000218.1 GCA_014190055.1 Actinomycetes bacterium | reverse complement strand
TTCGATTAATCCACAAGTAGCCTTCGCGATGGAGGTGTCCGGGTACCTGGTGGGCTCCGCCGCCTTCAAAGCGGTTGGGACGAGTGAACCTCGTCTGGCGGGTTCGATTCCCGTCCGCCTCCGCCAATTTTTTACGGATTAACTTGCGAGTTCGACCGCAAGTTGCGCGGCCACACTGGCGTTGTTTTCAGCGAGAGCAAGATTTGCACGAACGCTCGACTCTTTTGTCGCCTCGGCAATAAATTTTAAAACATGTGGCGTAACGGCAGAACCAGCAACACCAAGATCGTTTGCGTTCTTTAGTGCTGCGCGAGTCACTTCATCCATTTGAGATTTAGAGAGGCCGTCGCGTTCAGGCACTGGCACACAAGCCAAAATTCCGCCAGTTCGACCAAGTGAGTTGTTAGCGCGCACGATGTCGGCGAGTTCTCTGACTGTGTCGACCCGTGTGGGTATTGCAATGTCGCCGTGATGAACGGTGAACTCTGGAAAAAAGTCGCAGCCGAGACCAATGACCGGAACGCTGAGTGTCTCGAGATATTCGAGAGTGCGAGGCAGATCAAGAAATGATTTTGCACCAGCACAAACCGTCACAATGTTGTGTGCGGCGATTGCGCCGAGATCGCTGCTGATGTCACCCGTTGTTTCAGCGCCACGATGCACACCGCCGATGCCGCCAGTTGAAAAAACTTTTATACCTGCACGCGCTGCGAGCAACAAAGACGATGAAACAGTTGTCGCACCGACGGGCCATTTCGCTGCCATCGCAGTGCCGAGTTCGCGCTCGCCAACTTTCTTTGCTGGTCCGCAAATAACCGACCATTCGGTTTGGTCAATGCCAACTCGTGCAACGCCATCAAGCACAACAGTGATTGCAGGCACTGCATCAAAGTTGCGAATTGCAGTAGTGCAGCGTGTCAGTGCCTCGAGGTTTGCGGGCGAAGGCAGCCCCAAGTTTGAAAAAATCGTCGACTCGAGAGCCACAACGGGTCGACGGTCACGAAGTGCTTTGCCAACTTCATCGCTAATTCGAATCTGAAAACTTGTCATCAGGCTTCCATTGTTGCGCCTGGGCTACGCAAAACCCGTGCTGCAAGTTGGTGGCCAGCGAGTACGCATTCGCGCAATGTTGGTTCGTCGGGCTGTTTTGCAGGCGATACGTATATATAGGTCTGTTCGAACTTGGTTAAAAACCCAGCAGCGAATGCGTCGCCAGCACCAGTTGAGTCTGTAATTTCGCCCACGGGAGCAACGGCAACTGTTGAACTCTTTGCATCAAAAATCAGTGTCGTAGGTGCGGCGCCAGCCTTTATCACGACGATGTCAAGTTCGAGCGGCTGGGCTGCAAGGTTCAAGACTTCGGCCTCGTCGGTGTTGCAGAAAAATATTTTTGGATTCAATTCGGTAATCAGCTCGCGAAATCTCGTGATACCAAATGACTTGATCAGCGACGCTGACGATGCGTCGATTGAAACTGTAATTTTTTTCTCGTGTGCGACGGCGATGCACTTTCGTGCTGCGATGCTGAGTGGTTCAGAAAATAGCGAATATGCAGGCACGTGCAAAACAGAAACGTCTTCATGCCAATTTTCTGGTGCCTGTTTAAGTTCTGTTGCGGCTGCGCGATCAGTAAGCATCGTTCGCTCGCCATCTGGTGAAACAATCACGACGATCGAACCGGTGCGACCTGAGCGCACCACGCAAGGGTCAACTTTTGAAGTTTCAAGTGACGCCACTAGTTGATCGCCAAGTGCATCGTCACCAACTTGAGCGATCAAGCGCGATCGAAATTTTTTGCTGCTGTCGTTATTTATCGCGCCATTTATTGCCGCAGCAAAAACCGCGACGTTTGAAGCGCTACCGCCGCGGGTGCGAACAATTTTCGAAGGTGTGTCAGTGCCGTAACTTAAAGCAGTTGGCAACCAAACGACGACATCTTCAACGAGATCGCCGATGACGCACAACACGTCGTGGCGAGATTAAACCGAAAGAAGGTCGCGAGCGCCGGTGTCACTAGACGGATGACGCAACTTGCTCATCGCGCGCGCTTCGATTTGTCGAATTCGTTCGCGAGTCAAGTTGAATGCTTCGCCAACTTC
>BJFV01000217.1 GCA_014190055.1 Actinomycetes bacterium | reverse complement strand
CATGTGATCGAATATCGCGGCGCGGCGATTCGCGCGTTGTCGATGGAAGGTCGCATGACGGTTTGCAATATGTCGATCGAGGCGGGCGCGCGAGCAGGTCTTGTCGCACCTGACGAAACAACTTTTAATTATCTGCGCGGGCGCGAGTTCGCACCGTCGGGCGCGAAGTTTGACGAAGCAATCGCCGACTGGCAGACACTTCGCACTGACGATGGCGCCGTATTCGACAAAGAAGTCACGATTGATGCGAGCAAACTTTCACCGCACGTAACTTGGGGCACCAACCCTGCGCAAGTTGTTGCACTCGACGGTCGCGTGCCGACACCAAGCGACTACAGCGACGCGACCGAGCGCGACAGCGTGACGCGAGCACTCGAATACATGGGTCTGCAAGCAGGCACCGCGATTCGCGACATTAAAGTCGACACCGTTTTTATTGGATCATGCACCAACTCGCGCATCGAAGACTTGCGTGCAGCAGCCAACGTCGTGCGTGGTCGAAAAGTTTCTGTCAAACGCGTGATGGTTGTGCCTGGCAGCCACGCCGTGAAATTGCAGGCTCAAGCCGAAGGGCTCGACAAGATTTTTATCGACGCAGGCATTGACTGGCGCGAACCTGGTTGCTCAATGTGTTTGGCGATGAACCCCGACAAACTTGCACCACAAGAACGCGCCGCGAGCACCTCGAATCGAAACTTTGAGGGCCGTCAGGGCCGCGGCGGTCGCACCCATTTGGTCTCGCCCGCCGTCGCAGCCGCAACCGCAGTTGCCGGACACTTTGCCTCACCGGAAGACTTGAAGTGAAAGCAGTACGAATAATTTCTGGTCGCGGCGTGCCATTGAAGCGCAGCGATGTTGACACCGATCAGATTATTCCGGCTGAGTGGTTGAAGCGTGTCGAGCGCACAGGATTTGAAAAGGGCTTGTTTTCAACTTGGCGCGACGATCGCAACTTCGTGCTCAACGACGAGCGATACGCAGGTGCGTCAATCTTGGTTGCTGGCAAAAGTTTTGGTGTCGGTTCGTCGCGCGAACATGCCGTTTGGGCGATTCAACAGGGCGGATTCGACGCCGTAATCGCACCGAGTTTCAGCGACATCTTTCGCAACAACTGCGGAAAAAACGGTTTGATCGTTGTCGAGTTGAGCGAAGAGACCGTCGCCAAACTTTGGCAGATCATCGAAACTAACCCAAAGACTGAAATCACCGTCGATGTCGAAAGGCTGACCGTTGAAGTGCCAAGTTGCGGAATTAGCGAAAAATTCGCCATGAACCCAGACACTCAAAATCGATTTCTCAACGGCCTCGACGACATTGCGATTTCGTTGAAGCACGAAGCCGCAATCTCTCAGTTCGAAAAAACTCGACCTAGTTGGTTCTAGTTAGTTCTAGCTAGTTTTAGTTAGTTTTTAAAAACGAACCGAGATCGGCAAGTCGTTTGTCGTTCGAAAAAACTTCGATCGGCGCTTGCGCCTCGAGTTTTAAACCGCGCTGAATAATTCGACAAGTCGTGTGCTGGTTGTATTCGGCCAAAGTCACTGCCCAACCGTCTTTGCCTGCACGAGCCGTTCGACCCGAACGATGCAAATAAGTTTTAACATCTAGCGGCGGCACATAGTGCACAACAATGCCGACGTCGTCAATGTCAATCCCACGTGCAGCAACATCGGTGCAGACCAAAATTTTTAGTTCGCCTTGAGCAAATTTTCGAAGCGATCTTTCGCGAGCGCCTTGCGCCATGTCACCATGCAGCGCTGAAACTTTTTCACCAAGGCCCGCAAGATCGTCGGCGACTTTGTCACAGGTGCGTTTGGTGTCGCAAAAGACGACGGTTTGGCCGCCTGCGCGAGCCATGGCGGCGATCACGCGGTTTTTATCCATATGGTGAACGCCCAAAAATAAATGACGCATCGTGCCAACTGTGTCGGTTGGCGCATCAATGCTCACTTCTTGCGGCGATTTCATATAGCGCTTGACGAGTGTTGCAACCTGACCATCAAGAGTTGCCGAGAAAAGCATCGTCTGATGTTCTTTTGTGACGTGGCGCAACACCCACTCGACTTGCGGCATGAAACCTTCATCGGCCATACGGTCTGCTTCGTCGAGCACG
>BJFV01000216.1 GCA_014190055.1 Actinomycetes bacterium | reverse complement strand
CCGAGGTAGTCACCATCGAGTTGATACGGAAACGGAGCGGCGAAATTGATTTTCACGTCTTCAACTTCGGTGCGAATATCAATGCCGGGTGATGCGCTGATCTGATCGTTGCGCACCGACTGCAAAATTGTGCGCACCATGAGTGGTGTCGTCAACTTTCTGAAAGTTACGGCGACCAGCTTTTTGTCGATTGACGCGGCGGTCGAAAGACTCACCGGCATTTTGCCAACGTATGTGTACGGGTTCGAATTCAGAACGACGGTGAAGTACCCGTTCGGTATTTTTGCGCCGTCAATCTCGACACTGAAATGCGGGTATTTTCTGTCGTAGCCGCCGAACCAGGCTTGCATTGTCGCGAGACCAAACAAAGGCTGACCGATAATCCGCTTGAGCGAGGCTCGTCTCTCGACAAGTTCGACAACCGCAGCGTCAAAACCAATGCCGGCATGAAAACAGAAGTAGCGCCCGTTGGCTCGTCCCAAACTAATTGGGTGAATGTTGTTGTGATCGAGGCCAGAACTGAATTGTTGCAATGCGACGATCGGATCATTGGCCGCGCCGAGGCTGCGCACGAAAACGTTTGTTGATCCGCCGGGCAACATCATCAAGGCGGTGTTGCTGCCTGCCAGGCCAGTTGCGACCTCGTTCAGTGTGCCGTCGCCACCAAATGCCACGACTAATTCGACCCCGCGACTCGCCGCATCTTGGGCGAAGCGCGTGGCATGACCGCGTTCGTTGGTCTCGACAACCTGCACGCTGTGGTGGCGGGCCAGGTATTGGTGCACTGCAACGGTATTTCTTGGATTAACCGAAGATGCGAACGAGTTCACAATTAGCAAGATCTGCAAGATCACTAACGGTATCAGCGTTTCAAGATCAGATTTTCGCGTGGTTGTGGGCGAGATTAACGGTAAGAATAGAAGCCATGAATATCGTCGTATGCGTAAAGCAGATTCCAGATCCAGCCAGTCCGGGGGCGCTTGACGCCACAACTCACGCACTTAAGCGTGACGGAAAATTAATTCTCGATGAGTCAGACGCTTACGGCGTTGAGATGGCATTGCAACTTGTTGCCACTGCCGGGTCGGGCGAAGTTTATGTTGTGTCGATGGCGCCGAACGGCGAAACATCTGGCATGCGCACCGCGTTGGCGATGGGCGCAGTCAAAGGATTATTGGTGAGCGATCCTGCTCTCGCTGGTTCAGATGCGTTGACTACTGCAAAAGTTTTGGCTGCGGCAGTTAACAAACTCGGCGGTGCAGATTTGATTATCGCTGGCACCGAATCGTCAGATGGTTACACCGGCACCGTGCCTGAGCAAATTGCAGAATGCCTTGGCTTGCCTTCAGTAACTTTTGCCAAGAAAGTAAAAGTTGAAGGCTCAGTTTTGAAAGTTGATCGTCAGAGCGAGTCGGGTTACGACGAAGTTGAGTGCACATTGCCAGCAGTCATCAGTGTTACTGCTGGTGTTGTTGAACCGCGCTATCCAAGTTTCAAAGGCATCATGGATGCCAAGAAAAAGCCACTTGATGTTGTGACTGCAGGTGACCTTGCTGTTACGCCGACTGGTTGGGCAGCCGCCGGACAAAAAATCGTCAGCGTGACACAAGCCGAAGCCCGCAAGGCCGGTCAAGTCATCGAAGACGATGGTGAAGCATTCGGCAAAATTGTTGCGTTCCTCGAAAACTTGAAACTGATCTGAGAGCAAAAGGCAGACACTTATGACAATCAATAACATTTGGGTTTTCGCACAAGCTTCTGGTGGCGCCGCAACAACTGGCACACTCGAACTACTCACTAAAGCGCGATCGTTGTCGAGCAAAGTCACCGCATTTGTTGGTGGCGATGCAAGCGCAATTGCTGCCTCGCTCGGTGAATATGGCGCAACAAAGGTTTATGCAACTGGTGACTTGGCTGGCAAGTTGCCAGGCGTTGCACTTTCAGCGGCGATGAAATCAGTTATCGACTCTGGTGACACACCAGACGTAATTATGTTTCCGCAAAACTACGAAGGTCGCGACACGATGGCGCGTCTTTCGGTGAAACTTAATCGCACAGTTTTGACCAACAACGTCGACATCGCCGACTCGGCTGATGGTGTTGTTGCAACGACGCCGATTTT
>BJFV01000215.1 GCA_014190055.1 Actinomycetes bacterium | reverse complement strand
CTGGTGCGGCCTGTGTGCAAACAGTTACGTAAACACCTTTTCTCACATCGAAGCCCGTTCCGCGAACTGTGACTGATGTCCCATTTGGGTTCAAATTGTTTGTTTGACTCACCGAAAGTTTTGGTCGGCTAGCAGGTGCGACGGTTGTTGTCGATGCCCCACTGGCGACGCTCGAATTCGGCGCTTTTGTCGAACCTGACGTCGCCACGCTCGTCGTGCTAACAGCCACACTTGTCGTCGTTGAACTTGATGACGAAGCAGCAACCGTAGTTACGACCACCGTCGGCGCGATAGTTGATGCAACTTCTGTAGCCGTGTCAATTGTTGTCGTAACAAAAGTCTCACTAAGCGATTGATCATTCGAGCAACTTGCAATTGCCATCGTTGACATCAAAGCCGATAGCACAAAGCCTGAAAATTTCACTCTGAGAATTCTACCAATCTGACTGTCACTAGTAGATTGAAATGGCTATGGTCACACGAAACGCAAAGATTTCTCTCTTGACCACAGCACTTTTCATCGTGTCGATTTCGTCATGCTCATCAAGCTCTGTAACACCAAATACAACCTCACAAACAGTTTCGTCAAATGGCGCATCAGCATCTGAAACATCACAGCCATTCGCCAAGATTCGACCTGTCTTGATTTCAGCCCAAGACTTTGAACTGCCAATTATTGGCGATGGCAAATCAGTTTTGCCATCAACGGTGACATCAGCCGACGATATCGAAGTAACAGTCACTGATTCTTCACGCATTATCGTGCTCAACGAAGCGATCGCCGAAATAGTTATCTCTCTTGGTTTTGCCGACAAGATCATCGGTCGCGACGCGACAACAACACTCGCTGCGCTCGAATCAATTCCAAAAGTCAGCAGCGGCCATGACATCAGTGCCGAAAGCGTGCTCGAACTCAAACCGACACTTGTTATCGGCGATACGCGTTCGGGTCCGCCAGAAGCGATTCAACAATTGCGTGGCGCAGGTGTGCCAATCGTGCTCGCCCCAGAAGTTTGGAAACTCTCAGATATTGCTCCACGTATCAAATTGATCGCCGACGCACTCGGTGCTGAAACCTTCGGCACAAAACTTCTCGACGCAACTCAAAATGACATCAACCAAGCACTCAATACTCTCGACTCTGCAACAGCAAGCCCGCGGGTTGCATTCATTTATGTTCGTGGCACGGCATCGGTATTTTTGCTTGGCGGCAAAGAATCTGGCGCTGATGAAATGATCCGTTCTGCTGGTGGCATCGATGTAGGCACCGACTTAAAACTTGCTGCCTTCACCCCGCTAACTAGTGAAGCAATCGTCAACGCCAACCCCGAAATCATCGTCGTTACGACTCGCGGTCTCGCATCGGTCGGTGGCATCGATGGCCTCCTCGACTTACCTGGCATCGCTCAAACACCTGCGGCAAAAACACGCTCAGTGGTTTCAATTGATGATGACTTGTTATTCTCTTTTGGGCCACGTACTGGCGAACTAATCATTCGCTTGGCGCAAGCCTTCAAAATCTTGACGACAGAAAAATGAGCCCTAACTGATGAGCGACTTGCGCCGACTTAATTCGAGAACAGTTGCAATCGTTCTCTCGATCGCACTCGTTATCGTCGTGCTTAACGCGCTAACAACCGGTGCATACACAATTAGATTTGGCGAAGTATTCACGGTTTTGTTTCAAGGCCCGGCAGAAACTTCTGACGCAAACTCAATTAGCCACGCCGTCTTTTGGAATGTGCGCTTACCGCGTGTCGCCTTGGCGATCGTCGTCGGCGCCTCACTTGCTGTCGCGGGCGTCGTAATGCAAGGTATCTTTCGAAATCCACTTGCCGAACCTGCAACAGTCGGCGTCTCGGGTGGCGCAGCTGTTGGTGCGGTTATCGCGATCACGCTTGGTCTGAGCAAAATCACACTCGGTGTGCAAATTTTTGCATTCATCGGTGGCACTCTCGCAACTGCAATTGTTTACGGCCTATCTCGCGTTGATGGAAAAACAGATGTCGTCACACTCATTTTGACCGGCATCGCAATTAATGCATTATCGGGTGCTTTAATCGGTCTTGCCGTTTTCATCGCCGATGACGATCAAATTCGCACCGTCACATTTTGGAGTCTGGGCTCTTTGGGCC
>BJFV01000214.1 GCA_014190055.1 Actinomycetes bacterium | reverse complement strand
TTCCGCAAAACTACGAAGGTCGCGACACGATGGCGCGTCTTTCGGTGAAACTTAATCGCACAGTTTTGACCAACAACGTCGACATCGCCGACTCGGCTGATGGTGTTGTTGCAACGACGCCGATTTTTGGCGGCAACGTTTTGGTGGCAACCGCATTCAGCGGACAAGGCCCACATTTGGTTTCGTTCCGTCCGAAGAGTTTTGCTGCCGAACCTGCAGGTGCAAGTTCACCTGAGGTTGTTGCAGTTGCAGTGCCAGATCTTGGCAAACAAGGTGGCGCAAAAGTTGTTGCAGTTCACACCGAGCAATCATCTGGGCCAAAACTTGACGAAGCAGCAGTTGTTGTGTCGGGTGGTCGCGGTCTTGGTGAGGCCGGCAACTATTCGCTGATCGAAGACCTTGCAAAAATTCTTAAAGGTGCACCTGGTGCGTCGCGCGCAATCGTTGATGCAGGTTGGGTGCCTTACTCATACCAAGTTGGTCAGACCGGCAAAGTTGTGAAGCCAAGTGTTTATATCGCAGCCGGCATTTCGGGTGCGACCCAGCACATGGTCGGCATGAAGGGTTCAAAGAACATCATCGCGATCAACAAAGACAAAGAAGCACCAATTTTTGGTATCGCAGACCTCGGCATTGTCGGTGACGTGCACAAAGTTCTGCCAAAGCTCATCGAAGCCCTCAAGTCCCGCTCATAATCTCTCGCGCAAATTTCGCGCGCCGATCGAGCTTTAATCTCTTTTAGTTAGACGAGGGGCCAGGGGTAGTGGCGACCAGAGGGATCGACAGGAAACTGTGCGCCATCAAATAGCCATTTCGCTCGCTCGATAATTGCAACGACTTCTTGCTCGCTAAGCAGAGTGGCGACTTCGAGCGGCACGGTTTGTGTCAGCGGTTCGATTTTCGCCATGAGATCTTCGGCAATTTTTTCACCACCAAACTCCCAGATGACTGTGCGCAATTTGAAGTCTTCAGAAAAACACACGCCGTGGTCGATGCCCCAGACATGATTGTTTTTGTCAACGAGAACATGACCTGATTTGCGGTCGGTGTTGTTGGCCAAAATATCGAACGCACACATCGCGCGAAACTGATCGTGTAAATCTTGGCGCTGTTCGAAAATCGTAAAATAGTGCTCGTCTGGGTCAGACTCAATCAGCAACTGCACCGAACCTTCTCCGCTTGGGCCGTCGCGCAAGATAGTTGGTGGCACGCAACCCAAACCCATCGCCTCTGAAAGCAGATACGCGGCGACTTCGCGGCGGTGAAGACCGGGTGCAAAATCCCAAAGAGGCCGCTCGCCACGCATTGGTTTGTAAATCGCTTGGATTGTTTTGCCATCGAGAGCAAGCGACACCAAATATGTGGCGTTGCTGCTGTAGGGCATGCGCATCACGACAGACATTTCGCCGCGCAACAGAAAATTAAGTTGTGCCGCGACGTCTAGTTCATGCGCGGACACAAATGGCCATCTTTATTGATCGGCCGGCCACAGAAAACACACGATGGTCGACCCGACGAAACAACTTCATCGGCGTGTTTACAAAATGCTGCAGCCTGACCGCGGGTGATGTGGGCACGCACTCGCGACATATCTTGCTCAATAAGTTCGTTTTCGTCCTCGGATGAGACTTCAATCTCGTCAAGTTGAATTATCAGGCGATCACTTATCGTGTCGTAGGCAAGCCCGACTGTACCGAGAACAAACTCTGGCTCGATTGGCTGTGAAAGTTGCATTGCGTCGTTGATTGGCCCGTGCGAAACATCTGGAGCATCAGCCAAGAGTTTGCGCAAATATTCAGACATTGCTGCAACTTGCTCTTTTTCGCACTTGATGGTGATGCGTTGACCGTCGGCGCGAACTTGCAAAACAAAAGTGCGCTTGCCTGGTTCGCCGAGCGCCCCGGTCGTGAACGCATCAGTTGAGTCGAATTCGAAGTAGATGCTCACAAATCACTCACGAGATTTGTAGGTCGGCGAGGTCGCCACCCGTCGAATTGACGGTCAGTACAACAGGACCATGGGCAGAATAAGAAACTGCACTCACCGAACAAGTGCTGATAACAATGCGCTGAAACAAATCGAGGTGCGTGCCCATCGCGTGGGCAACGGCTGCTTTGATTGGGTCGGCATGCGAAACACAAATCACAA
>BJFV01000213.1 GCA_014190055.1 Actinomycetes bacterium | reverse complement strand
CGAGAATTTCTCCGCTCGGCACCCATGAACGCACCCAAGTTTCCATGCCGGGTTGTGCCAAACAAATTTGATTGCACGGACCATCGTCGGCATGCACTTGCGCGTTGGCTGGCATCCATCGTTCGTGCGTGCCCCAACCCATTTCGGCTGGCGCGACGCCTTCTTCATAAAAACCCTCGACCGACCATGTGTTGACGAATTCGTTTACTTCTTTTGGTTGGTTGGTAATTTGCGTGTCGCGTTCGCTGATGTGAATTACGCGAGTGCCGGTCAACATCGCCAATCGATCGAATGACTCGCTGGCCAATGCAGACTCGATTGCGCTTTGACGCGAGCCCGCACGACCATCGTTCAAAATTTTGTTTGAGATTTCGAACAGTGCTTGCTTTGCGAAGTGCGAAACCAAGCCTGGGTTCGCACCGTGTTCAACGACGGCACTTGGTCCTTTGTTCGAACCCCACTTGGCAACCATCTTGCGGATTGATTGATGGCGCACATAAAGCGTGCGGTCGAGCGGGTGTGTTTTCGCCATGTCGTAGTACGGGTCCCACAGTTCGACAGACGTGTTGAGATATCGCACGCCACGCATGCGACACCATTCAAGAATTGTTGGGCAGTCGATATTCCAGGCGAGGTCGAGCAAAATATCTCCGGCAGCCAAACGTTCTGCCAAAAAGCTGTCAAGGTTTTCGCGAGTTACTTGACCGATTTCGTATTTGACGCCTTGCTTGATTGCGTCAGCAACACGATGTCGGTTGTCGACAAAATCGACGATCGTTATTGAACTTGTTGCAATTTTGAGATCACGAATCAACAGCGGAATTACGCATTGCGCAACCGAGCCACAACCAAGAACAAGCACCCGAGTCGGGTTTGCTTGTGTACTCACGCGTATCGAGGGGCGGAGTCGTCCTTGCCAGCGGTTAGAAGAATTTGTAGAGAAGCTTCAAAGACTGCGTCTGATGGCACCAACAATTTTTGCCAATCGTAAACAATTCCTTTGCGACCCGTGAACAACGGCTCGTCAAGAATTGCTTGCTGCATACTTTGGTTAAACACAATTTTTGACCCTACACATCTCACTTTCATTTGTCTACTGTCTGAGCGGTCAGCCGAAACTGACTCACGAGTCAGTGAACTGAGGTTGGTAGGGTGAGAGTTCACATGTCAGAACCGAGATCGCGGCGTCGCGAGCCAAACGGGCCCCGCCGAAATTCAAATTCGCCAAGGCGCCCAACGAATTCAACTCGATCTAGTGGATCATCTGGCGGGTCAAACTTTCGGTCAGCCAACGGGTCTGGCGCCGGGTCAGGTGGTTCGAGCGACTCGAGCGAGAACGCGAGTGGCAATATTGGCTCGAACACGAACATTCGCGAGGCCGTGGCGACACCGACTCAGTTCGCCGCGCTCGGTGTCAGCAGTCGGGTTGACGCTGGTTTGGCAAGCGCTGGGTTCGCCGCGCCGTTTGCGATTCAGACCGAAGCGATACCAGTAGCACTCACGGGCGTCGACGTTTGCGGTCGTGCGCGCACGGGCTCGGGTAAAACTTTGGCGTTCGGCGTGCCGATGATTGATCGCGCAACTCGAGATCCGCAAAAAGCAAAACCAAATAAACCGCGGGGCGTCGTGCTTGTGCCGACACGCGAACTTGCGGTGCAAGTGACAGACGTGTTGGCGCCGATTGCACAACATTGCGATGTGCGAGTGGTCGCAATTTATGGTGGTGCTGCTCGCGACAAACAAGTCGAGCAACTCGTGCGCGGTGTCGAGATAATTATCGCCACACCATTGCGACTAATCGATTTGATGAAAAACGGTGAAGCTGACTTAAGCGAAGTCGAAATGATCGTGCTCGACGAAGCAGACCGCATGGCCGATGAGGGTTTCATGCCGCAAGTCGAGTGGGTGTTGCGCCACGTCACGAAAGAACATCAGACGATGTTGTTCTCGGCGACTCTTGATGGTCAGGTTGCAACACTCGTCAAGCGATATATGAAGTCGCCGCAAGAAGTGAGTATTGATGCGCCAACCGACACTGTTGGCACGATGCGACACTTATTCTTGGGCGTTCACCACATGGATAAAAACCGCGTGATCGCCGCCATGGCTCGCGCAGGCGGCCAAACCGTCGTCTTTTGCGACACTAAAC
>BJFV01000212.1 GCA_014190055.1 Actinomycetes bacterium | reverse complement strand
ATAAACAGAGGACGATCTGGGGTTAGTTTTTTGGCAAGCGGCGCAAGCCCAGTTTCGACCTGCTCGCGAATTGCGTCGACAACAGTGAGTGGCAGCGGCACCCAACCCGCAGGTTTGCCGAGCACTTCGACAACATTTTGTTGCATCGGGTTGAGTTCGTTTGTTGTCATGGGGTGATTACTCACATTACATAAAGGGTGTTTTTGATAACTGTGCGATACCCATCTGTAATACTTCGCGCATGACAAGCACAAGTGATATCGCGCTCGCTACCACTCGCTATGCCGAGTTTGCTGTGGCGGCGCGGGTGCTGGCGAGTCAGGCGCATCGTCACGGTTTGAAGCCGCCGGGCTTTCGTAGCCCACCTCGCGTAATCGGTGTTGATCGAAGTTTGCGTCGTATCAACGGTGGCGTGGTGGTTTCGGTGTTGTTGCGAGGTCGTCCGTTTGTTGCGGTCTTGAGTGACATGGTTGAAGGCGTGGTGGTGGCTAATCGTTTGATCGGTCGCGAAGCAGAAATTGCGAGAACCGTGCTGTGGGCAAGTGTCGAATCGCTGCTAGTTAGCGATGAGGCTCAAACGCGCGTAGCCTGACAGAGTTGCCCAGGTGGCGGAATGGTAGACGCGGGGGGCTTAAACCCCCCTGGTGCGAAAGCGCTGTATCGGTTCGAGTCCGATCCCGGGCACACTAATTTTTAATCTCTAGTCGTGTGCAGGAAAGCACATTTAACTCGGTGAGATTCTTGAACCGAGACATGGCACGATAGAGAGGTGGCAAATACTTCTGCTCCGATGACTGGTTCGCCATCAGCAACTGAACTTCGCGAATTGATGCAGGCTCGCGTGCCGCAAATGGTGAAACAGCTTGGCGAATTTGTCAATCTTGAATCGCCGTCGCTCGATGTTTCGCACTTACAGCAGTCTGCGAAATATTTGGCCGATCTTTTTGCCGATGTCACCGGCAAGAAGGCAGAAGTTATCCCTGGGGCAAATGGCCCGCACGTTCATTGGAAGGGAAGCGAAGACACCAAAGTTTTGATCGTCGGGCACCACGACACTGTGTTTCCGCTTGGCACAACTTCGACTCGACCGTTTTCGGTTGAAGGCGACATCGCGCGTGGCCCCGGAATTTTCGACATGAAGGCGGGCATCGTGCAGGCAATTCACGGCTTGAGCGCGATTCGTGATTCGTATCATGTCGAGGTTTTGATAACTGCCGACGAAGAAGTTGGTTCAGAGACATCGCGCGAATTAATCGAAGCTCGTGCGCGTGCAACCGGTGCGGTGCTGGTGCTTGAGCCGAGTGCAGATGGTGGTGCGCTGAAGATTGCGCGCAAAGGCGTGGGTACTTTCACCGTGCAGATCGCTGGTCGAGCGTCGCACGCCGGTCTTGAACCAGAAAAAGGTATTAACGCTCTTGTAGAACTTGCAACTCAAGTGCAGCGCATTGTGGCAATGGCGCGGCCCGAACTCGGCACAACAGTCACGCCGACTGTGGCAACTGCGGGCAACGCCGAGAATGTTGTGCCTGATGCGGCGATGATCAAAGTAGATGTGCGAGTTGTGTTGCCCGAAGAAAAAGAGCGCATTGAGCGCGAGATGTCGCAACTCAAGCCAGTAGTTGATGGTGCTGTAATAAAAGTTTCGGGAAGCGTCAATCGACCGCCGATGCATGAATCTGCTGGTCGCAAGTTGTTTGGTGTTGCTGAAACTGTGGCTAAAGATCTTGGGATTAAAAACTTGCAGGGTGTTGCAGTCGGTGGTGGCTCAGACGGCAACTTCACTGCAGCAATTGGTGTGCCGACCCTCGACGGCATGGGTGCAGTTGGCGGTGGTGCACACGGAGTGACCGAACACGTTTTGGTTTCGACAATGGGTGAGCGCGCGGCACTTGTCGCCGGCGTCGCTCGCGCCCTCGTCAATCGTTAAATATTTTTATTCGAGTTCGGTGAGGGTGCCGGGGGCCAGCGTGCCGGCTTGGCGATAGATCTCGAGTTTTTCGCGCGTGTCGGCGATGTCGAGATTGCGCATCGTCAACTGACCGATGCGATCAAGCGGACCGAACGGCGCGTCTTCGACACGCTCCATGCTCAGGCGCTCTGGCGAGTAAGTCAAGTGCGCACCAGTCGTATTGAGAATGCTGTAGTCATCA
>BJFV01000211.1 GCA_014190055.1 Actinomycetes bacterium | reverse complement strand
GTTCGCCCGTGATTGCGCCGTTGACAAAAACAACTCGCCCATCAGCCAATCGCGCCAATCCGTCGCCGCCTGCGACCATGCGTTCAATGGTCACATTTTCGTTATTCATCATTGAGAACCCTAGGCTGTATCGAGATATGAAACCGATTCAAATCGCGCCGTCGGTGTTGCCGGTTGATTTTTCGCGTCTTGGTGAAGCGATCTGCGAACTCGACGAAGCAGGCGTCGACCTCATCCAATGGGATGTAATGGACGGCCAATTTGTGCCCAACCTAACATTCGGCCCCGACATCATTGCCTCGACTCGCTCGCTCACAAAACTGAAATTCGAAGCGCACCTGATGGTTCTCACACCAGAAAAAATGGCGAATCGCTACGTCGAAGCGGGCTGCAGTCGCTTGATCGTGCATGCTGAAGCTTGCAGCGACCTTCGCGCAACTCTCGAAATGATTAATGCACTTGGCGCCAATGCGGCAGTCGCCATAAGCCCCGAAACACCGGCCAGTGCTGTAGCCAACGTGCTCGATCTCGTTGACATGGTTTTGGTGATGACTGTGCGGCCAGGTTTTGGCGGTCAGAAATACATGCAAGACATGGAGCCAAAAATCGCCGATGTGCGCAAGATGATCTCAGCGGCAAACCTTGACGACAAAGTCAACCTCGAAGTCGACGGCGGCATCAGCGTGGACACTGTTTCTGGCGCAGCAAAAAGTGGCGCAAATGTTTTGATTGCAGGTAGCGCGTTGTTTCGTGATCCAAAAGGATTAACCAACGCCGTCACAGAGATTCGCGCGGCCGCCACCAAGGCTTTCGCCAGCCGGTAAAACTTTTCGCAACTATTTACGCGACGAGCGACGCGCGGCTTGAATCAGGCGCTTGATAATAACTAGCCCAATCAAGAACACAAGTACAAAAAACAGCGGAAGCAAAAAAACTTGCAACAGTTGCGTCGGCTGCGAAGTGATCAGCGAAAAAATACCTGAATCAATCAGGTCGCCATTCGGCAACAAAGTAATGATCGGGTCTTCAAATTTTGGACATGGCACATCTGACTCGTCAATGCCGACGACGGCATCGCCGCCAAATAGTTCTTTTTCTGCTCGAACTTTCGATTCGAGGGTCGTAAACAATTCACTGGCGCCAGCACCGACCAAATAAATCTTGCCTGGCTCTAAAAATAGAGTTTCGCGATCTGCATAGCGCACCGAGATCAACCCTGAGTTGACATAGGCGCCGAGCGCACCTCCGCGTACTTGCACAACTCGATATGTCGCCAATAAATCATCGGTCGAAATCAACTCGCCAAGAAAAGTCGCAGTCGCAGCACGCGGAGCAACGCAACCAGCAGGCAAAGTAGTTTGAGTCACTGGGTCAATCGTTGGAATCGAATCATCGATCACGCTTCCGCCGCCGCCTTGTTCATCAGGGATCGTGTCATCGACTGGCGGAGCCGTCGCCACAAAAAGACCAGCACTGACCGAACTTGTGCCTGAGCCGAAACTAATCGCCGCCGCAACGGCGAACGAAAAAATTATCTTCCGGTAAATTTTGGCTCTCGCTTTTCGATAAAGGCACGCATCGCTTCAGCCGTATCGCTAGTCGCAAAGTTGATTGTCTGCGCAGCAGCCTCGTCATCCAAGGCCTCTTCAAGAGTTACGTTCAGCGAATTATTTAGAAGACGTTTGGTCTGCGCCAAAGCGATTGGCGGACCTGCGGCAAGTTTGCGCGCCCAGTCATCAACAAACGCATCGACTTCGCTATCGGGCAACACCCGATTGACCAACCCCATCTCAAGTGCGTCATTTGCACCGATTATTTCTGCCAACAATGCGAGTTCCTTGGCGCGATGCATGCCGATGCGTCGCGGCAACAACCACGAGCCACCAAAATCAAGTGACAATCCGCGCCGTGCAAAAATTTCTGAGAATCGTGCCGTCGAAGAAGCCACAACCAAGTCACAACCGAGAGCCAAGTTGCAACCCGCACCCACCGCAACGCCACGAACCTTGGCAATTGTCGGTTGAGGCAGTCGTTGCAAAGCGATGCAGGCATCGTTGACTCGCCTCATCGCCGCCAAGTGATGAACTTGGTTCTGCGCACCAGCACCAGCGCCAGCAGCAGCAGCGTTACCACCTCGCCCACTTAAGTCTGCACCCGAACA
>BJFV01000210.1 GCA_014190055.1 Actinomycetes bacterium | reverse complement strand
AGTTTTTCGCCGACGCCGACTTTGATCGACACACCATCTAATGCGGGCGAATCTGCACCTGCATATGTAAACGAAATATCGGTGACTTTGAGTTCGCCCGTCTTTGGCAAGTCGACTGCCGAATGATGTTCGTCGACCTCGGGTTTCGCATCAAGGATTGCAAAGAGTTTGCTTAACGCAGCACCCGCAGATTGCACTGTGTTGTAAAGCTGCGAAAGCTGTTGCACTGGGTCGAACAAACTTGACAGCAACAACACGAAAGCAACGACAGTGCCAAGTGTGACCGTGCCACGGTGAGCAAACCAACCGCCAATGCCGATCATCAGTGCGCTGGCGAGAACGCCAGAAAATTCGACGAGTGCGAAATACCAAGTTGAAACTCGCACACTTTTTTCGTGGGCAGCAAATAACGATCGATTCGAAGTCTTAAATTTGCGCTTGACTTCATCTTCTTGGGCGTATGCCTGAATTACGCGCACCGTCGTAATGCCCTCTTGCAGAGCCGAAAGATTGGCGCCGACGCGCTCGCGCACATTTAAATAGGCACGATTTGAATCGCGCTGAAACTTAATTGACGAGAAAACCAACATCGGCATAACCAACAAGGCGACAATCGTCAATTGCCAACTGAGAAACAGCAACACAACAATTGAAAAGACGAGCATCAAAACAGCGGATAAAAACTGCAGCAAACCCCATTGCACGAGTTCTGACATCGATTCGATGTCGGCCGTCATACGTGCGACGAGAACACCCGCTTTATTGCGATCAAAAAAGGCCATCGACTGACGCTGCATTTGACGAAACACTGCAAGGCGCAATAGTCGCAAAAACGATTCGCCTGTTCTATTGACATAAACAAACAACATTCGCCCAAACACATATGTGAATGAGACAACGACTAGATACAAAACCACCGACAGGTTCAAAGCGCCGAAATCGCGCGCTCTGATGCCCGCGTCGATGCCATGGCGCACGATGACTGGCGCCGACAAAGTCGTAGCCGTAGTGACCATGACGCAACCAAATGCGATATACATCGTCTTGCGAAACGGCGCCGCCATTTTGAACACCCGACCCAAAATTGTGCGGGCTTGGGCACGACTGAGGCGATCTTCGTCGCTTACTCCACCTGCCTGCCACATGTTATTTCGCCGCCACTTTTTCGGTCTCGGTTTTGGCTTGCTGCATGCTTGCAAGCACTTCGCGATAGCGAGCATTATTTGCCACAAGTTCGTCGTGTTTGCCGATTGCGGCAACTGTTTGGTCATCGATGAACACAACTCGCGAGGCCAAAGCGATCGTGCCTGGTCGATGAGCGATCACAATCGTGGTGCGACCCGACATCACGGTTCGCATCGCATCGCGAATTTCGCCTTCTTTGCTTGGGTCAACAGCGCTCGTCGCGTCGTCAAGCACCAAAACTCGCGGATCAGAAATAATTGCGCGTGCAATCGCGATGCGCTGGCGTTGACCACCAGAAAGCGAAAAACCCCGCTCGCCGATCACCGTGTCGTAGCCGTTTGGCAACTGCAAAATAAACTCGTGGGCACCAGCAAGTTTGGCCGCACGCTCTAGGTCGGCTTGTGCCGCATCAGGCTTGGCAAATGCGATGTTGCTTTTTACTGAATCGTTAAACAACACCGTGTCTTCAAACACGACGCCGATCTGCTGACGTAGGTCGCGAAGTTTGAGTTTGCGCACATCAACGCCATCTAAGAAGACGTGGCCGCTATTGGTGTCATAAAAGCGCAACAGCAAGCGCGCGACAGTCGACTTGCCCGACGCAGTTGCACCGACAATTGCAATCGACTCGCCTGCGGCGATTTCAAGATTGAAATTCTTCAGAACTGGCCGCTCGGCGTCGTAGCCAAACTGCACGTGGTCGAACTTGACCGCACCAAGTTGTTTGCCATTTTGTGATGGCAAATCACGCGCCACTTGTGGGTCGGTAATTGTCGAACTGGTCGACAAAACTTCGTGAATGCGCACAAGCGCGGATGCCGCACGTTGACCAAGGGCGATGATCATGCCGACGTTGCGCAACGGCCACACCAAAAGTGTGAGATAAACATTGAACGCAACAAGATCGCCGATCGAAATTTGCCCTGACAAAACTCGATGTCCGCCGACGCCGAGCACACCGACTGCGCCGAGCGCAGGCAAAATATCGAT
>BJFV01000209.1 GCA_014190055.1 Actinomycetes bacterium | reverse complement strand
AATTTTGGCCAACGAAGAAGTTACCGCCGAAGGTCGCAGCGATATCGGTAATTATCCCGTGTTCAAACGCAACATGCGCCAGTGGACAATGCGCATCACTGCATATGCCGATCGCTTGTTAGACGACTTAGATCGTCTCGATTGGCCAGAGTCGATCAAACTCATGCAACGCAATTGGATTGGGCGAAGTACTGGCGCGCGCGTGAGGTTTTCGTCGGCGGCTGGCGAAATCGAAGTCTTCACAACTCGGCCCGACACGCTTTTCGGTGCGACGTTCATGGTTCTGTCGCCTGAACATCCGCTTGTTGATGCACTGACTACAAATTCGCAACGCTCAGCGGTTGAAAAATATCGTGAGTCGGCGCGCAAACTCAACGACAATGAGCGCCAAAACGACGACCGCAAAAAAACTGGCGTCGATACGGGCGCAACTGCGACCAACCCAGTTACTGGCGAGCAAATTCCGATTTGGATTGCCGATTATGTGTTGATGGGCTACGGCACTGGCGCAATCATGGCTGTGCCATCGGGTGACGAACGCGACTTCGAGTTCGCGCGCGCCTACAACTTGCCAATTGTCGCGATTCAGATGCCGCCAGATGAGTGGTTTTCAAGTAACAAAATTGCACCAACCACCGATTGCAAACTTTGGCCAACCGCGTTTGTCGGTGAAGGCACTTACATCAATTCGTCAAACAAAAATCTTTCGCTCGACGGAAAGCGCTCGATGAGCGATGCGATTTCGCAAGTTAACTCGTGGCTTGAAAACAATAAGTGTGGCGAGTCGGCAATTACCTACAAACTTCGCAACTGGCTGTTTTCGCGACAGCGCTATTGGGGTGAACCCTTTCCGATTGTTTACGACGAAAATGACATGCCCTATTCAGTGCCAGACGAGTTGTTGCCCGTCAAGCTTCCTGAACTCACCGATTTCAAGCCGCAAGCACTCGACCCCAATGACGAGACCACCGACCCGATGCCGCCACTCGCACGAGTCACCGATTGGTTGAAAGTCGAACTTGATCTCGGCGACGGCAAAAAGACTTATCGACGCGAAGTCAATGTGATGCCTCAATGGGCCGGCTCGTGTTGGTATGAATTGCGTTACCTCGACCCAACAAATATCGATCGATTCGTCGATGCGCAAGTCGAGCGCTACTGGATGGGCCCAAAGTCTGCTGGCCACACTGGCGGCGTCGACTTATATGTTGGTGGCGTCGAGCACGCTGTTTTGCACTTGCTTTATTCACGCTTCTGGCACAAAGTTCTTTTCGACCTCGGGCATGTCTCAAGTGAAGAGCCATTTCACAAACTTTTCAATCAGGGATACATTCAGGCATACGCATATCGCGACTCGCGCGGACAAACAGTGCCCGCCAACGAAGTTGTCGAGCAAAATGGCAACTACTTTTACGAAGGCGAACCTGTTGTTCGCGAATACGGCAAGATGGGCAAAAGTTTAAAAAACATCGTCACGCCTGACGAGATGTATGACGAGTTTGGTGCCGATACTTTCAGACTTTACGAAATGAGCACTGGCCCTCTTGACGCCAGTCGACCCTGGAACACTCGCGATGTTGTCGGCATGCAACGCTTCTTGCAACGCACGTGGCGCAACCTGGTCGATGAAGAAACTAATGAGCTGCATGTTTCCGACGAGCCCGCACCAATTGAATTGCGGCGCGCACTGCATCGCTGCATCGACGGCGTGCGCCAAGACATGGAGAACTTGCGATTCAATACCGCAATTTCAAAGTTGATCGAACTCAACAACGCGCTGACCGTGCATGTCAATGCTGCCGGCTCGACGCCTCGCGAAATTGCGGTGCCGCTCACTCAGATGCTGTCGCCGTTGTGCCCGCACATCGCCGAAGAGTTGTGGCAAAAGCTAGGTGTTCAAACGCCAATTACTTATACGGCGTTTCCAGTTGCTGATCCAAAACTTTTGCTCAGCGAGACAATCGAAATACCAGTTCAGATAAATGGCAAACTGCGCACCCGTTTAGCAGCACCCGCCGACATTTCAGACGACGAATTGCGAGCACTCGCACTTGCCGATGCGAAAGTTATTGCCGCACTTGCCGGCGCAACCCCAGCCAAAATCGTCATCGTCCCCAAACGCCTAATCAACTTCGTCCTCTAAATAGCGTGAGTCGCTAGTTCAAAAATTTTGCGGCGCG
>BJFV01000208.1 GCA_014190055.1 Actinomycetes bacterium | reverse complement strand
CTCGGGAAAGTGCCGAGGGCATATGCCACAACCACCAATACGACGGCTATAAAAATTTGCATGATTTCCCCTCGCTCATGTTAGTCGTGCTTTAGCTGGGGGTCAGCGAGGTGTTCGTTGCCAAGTCAGCCGAGATCGACTCAGCGACTGGTTTATCGACAGGCAGGATCGTTCGGCGGCACAATGCCATCTGCAGATCGCGCAATCGCTGGCACTGTGGCCGACGAAATGCGATATGACGCTGTTACAAATTTTGGTCCGTCATTAACGCGCAGTGAAGCACCTTGCGCAACGACTGGTGATCGTCCTTGGAAGATCGCTAGAACTTTTTGCATCTCTTCATTATCAAGTGAAGGTATTAAAACTGACATTTCACCAATTCGTTTTGGGTACGAGTCAATTGTGTATGTCGCAATTGATTGAGTATTCAAATCTCGCATCGCTTGGGCGAGTGTCAACATGCCACGCGGAGTCAACTCATCGTCAGTGATTACGTTTTTTAGCGCAGCGTTCAATAAATCGTTAGCCACCGACAAACTTTTTGAACCTTTGTCAAGTGCGCGTTGCATTGAGCGACGCAAGAAATCTTGTTGACGCTTGATGCGACCGAGATCACCTGTTGGGTCTTCAAGCCAGTCTTGTTTTGTTGGATCAAAATAGCGATAGCCAGAACGCGAGCGAACATATGCAAGTGCCGTGTCGCCATCAAAATTTATGCAACCAGGAGATGCAACATTGAAACCAGTTTTCTTGTCGCGCGTCGGATATAAAAATGGAACCTTCACGCCGTCAACGGCTGTGACAATTTCTTTGAACGCACAAAAGTTGATATTGACATAGTGATCAATCGGAATTTCAAAGTTCGCTTGGATAGTTGCGACGAGACGATTTGGATCTGTGCTTTGAAAAGCCGAGTTGATTCGGTTTTGCCTGGTCGTGCCGGCGATGTCTACCCACAAGTCGCGTGGAAACGAAAGAATCGCTGCACGCTTAGAGCTTGGATCAATTCGAATAATCATGATTGTGTCACTGCGTTCACCAAAACTTGTGCGGTCACCGATGCCGCCCGAAGTTGCACTTCCAGGGCTGGTGCAAGCACCGTTGTCAGAGCCAGTCAGCAAAAAGTTTTTGGCGTCAAGATTCTCTGTGCTTAAGTCCCAATCGGTGCCAAGTGGCGAGCCGTCGTCGCTTGAGTTCGGTTTAGTCGGCTTGTCGAGTGTGACGACAAGCCGCTGATTTAGCCGACCACTGACCCAAAACAAACCAGCCGCACTTGCAACAAGTGCTGTGACCACAAAAATATTGAAAATCAGCACGATGTAGTGCAGTTTTGGTCGCACGGCAACGCCAGATTTAGCTCGTTTTGTTCGCGCCATGTTGAATTTAGTTTAGTGGTGCAGCAAGTGTGACCTGAGCGGAGACCTTTGCAGGTTCAGAATTCGAATCTGATACGACAAACTCAATTTCCTGCAATGACCCAGCGTTGCGCAGATCTGAAAGGTTTGCCCGCAACATCTTCACAGTTTTCTCGTCGGCTGTGACAACTAACTTTGCAACTTCTGCACGCTGAGAAACTTTCGCTTCAGTTTTCGTGCGCCGCACGGCACCAAGCACCTCACAAATCGCATCAAGTGCTTCGACTGAATCTGGCACAACATTAAAACCTGCAACTGTTTCGACCGTTGTTGGCCAAGTAGCGCGGTGAATTGAACCAGATTGCCACCACGACCATACTTCTTCGGTTGCAAACGGCAACATTGGTGCGAACAAACGTTGCACGATGCTCAGAGCGCGATGCAATGAAACTCGTGCCGACGATGAATCTTGAGTTTCGCCATAGGCTCGCGTTTTGACGAGTTCGACATAGTCATCACAGAACCACCAGAAAAATGCTTCGGTGCGCTCAAGCGCGCGCGCATAGTCAAATTGTTCGAGAGCAATAGTTGCGGCATCGACAACTTCAGAGAGTCGCACAAGCATTGCTTGGTCGACAAGGTCTACTGGTTGCGCTACAACAGTCGATGCATCGTTAGTGCCAGCACCCAGCACGAACTTCGTCAAATTCAGAAGTTTGGTCGCCAGTTTGCGTCCAACTTTCATTTGATCTTCGCTAAATGCCGTGTCAACACCTGGTCGCGCACACGCTGCCCAATATCGCACCGCATCGCTGCCGTATTGATCAAATAAATCTGATGGCGTTACAACGTTGCCTTTTG
>BJFV01000207.1 GCA_014190055.1 Actinomycetes bacterium | reverse complement strand
ACGCATCCGCTTGAGTTGTCGGCGCGAGTAATTGAGTCGGGCATTGTTGACGAGCCATTAAATCGTGTCACCAATGAAATTACCGAACTCGCCGAAAATTTAGCGATCGTCGAAAGTTTCAGCCACAGCGCAGTAATCGACACGGGCGACGGTCTGATGTGTTTCGATGCATCGGGTGCAGGCAGTGGCAAAGACGTCGTCAAATCAATTCGCTCGTGGCGCAAAGACAGAATCTCGAATTTGATTTACACCCATGGTCATGCCGATCACATTGGCGGCAGTTTCGCCTTTGCAGCCGACGCGACCGAACACAACTTTCAAAAACCACACGTAATCGGTCACGAAAATGTCAGCACCCGCATTGACCGCTACGAGCAAACAAGCGACTGGAATATCCGCATCAACCAGCGCCAATTCGGTGGCATCCGCAGTGACATGGGCTTGAACATCGGCGAAAATCTGCAGCGGTTTTTGCCCCGCTCGACAATGCGCCCTGATCAAACTTTTCGTGACACTCATGCATTCACTGCAGGATCAACAAATGTTGAATTACACCACGCCCGCGGCGAAACAGACGATCACCTCTGGGCATGGTTGCCCGATAAAAAGTGGTTGTTCGCCGGCGACTTCGTAATCTGGAACTACCCCAACGCTGGCAACCCGCAAAAAGTTCAGCGCTATGCGTTCGAGTGGGCACAAGCACTACGACGAATGATCGCTCAAGGCCCAGAGTTGCTTGTGCCGGCACACGGTTTGCCAATCGAAGGTAAAAAACGAATCGCAATGGTTCTCGACGACATCGCATCGTCGCTTGAAAGTCTCGTCACTCAGGTCATCGAGATGATGAACGCGGGCGAAACACTAGACACGATCGTTCACACAGTGAAAGTTCCGAAAAATATTTTAGAAAAGCCGTATATGCGTCCGCTTTACGACGAACCTGAATTCGTTGTTCGAAATATCTGGCGACTCTACGGAGGCTGGTGGGATGGCGCCCCGTCTCGACTCAAACCAGCGCCCGACAGTCAAGTGGCAACCGAGCTGGCAAATCTTTCTGGTGGCGCAGAAAACCTAATGAACCGAGCACTCGAATTGATGGAGAGTGGCGACATCCGCATGGCTTGCCACCTTGCCGATTTTGCAGGTTGGGCCGCACCCGAAGACCCACAAATTCACGCCAACCGCGCGACAATTTACGAACGCCGACGCAAGAGCGAACTCTCATTGATGAGCAAGGGCATCTTCAAAGGTGCCGCCCGCGAATCGCAAGCGATCGCCGACAAAAAATAGCATCCGCGAAAAAGCGAACTCACGAAACAAATTGTGGGCGCGACGGGGCTTGAACCCGGGACCTCCACCATGTCGAGGTGGCGCTCTACCAACTGAGCTACACGCCCTTATTAGACGCTAAGCATATCGTGCTGGTTTGTCACTCAAAAGGTTGAAGTGCGACAATAGAAGTCGCACAAACGAAACAGGGGTTGTATGTCGAAATTAACTCTCAAAGATCTTTTTGCCGCAAAAGGCAAACGACATTTGACACAGGTTTTTGTGCGCACCCCACGCGAAGCCGCGGCGTGCGAAGAAGCAGGCATTGACATGCTCGTCGCTGCCGAACTTCACGACGGGCAATCAAGCGATTATGTCGGCATTCGCAAAGCAGCACCAAATACATTTCTCACAATTGGTTTGGCAGTCAATACATACTCAGGGCACACCGAAGTTATGCGCAATGCATACCGCTTGATGGGCGTCGGTGCCGACACGCTTTATTGCGGATACGGCATACCCACGATCAAGGCACTCGCCGACGAGTACATCCCCGTAGTTGGCCACGTTGGCCTTGTGCCCTATCGAAATTCGTGGTTCGGCGGCATGAAAGCAGTCGGCAAAACAAGTGCAGAAGCATTGCGTGTTTACGAACTCACAAAACAATATGAAGACGCCGGCGCTGTTGGCGTCGAAATGGAAGTCGTGCCAGCAGAAGTCGCCACCGAAATTTCAAAGCGCACGAAAATGCTGATCATCGGCATGGGCGCTGGCATCAACTGCGATGTGCAATATCTCTTCGCCACCGACATTCTCGGCGACAACGAGGGTCACGTACCGCGGCACTCAAAGGTCTACCGCGACTTCAAAACCGAATATCACCGACTGCACCGCGAATCAGTTGCGGCATTCAAAGAATTTCGTAGTGACGTACTCACAGGTGCCTACCCTGCCGACCACAACAA
>BJFV01000206.1 GCA_014190055.1 Actinomycetes bacterium | reverse complement strand
CAAATGATCCGTTTAGTCACGCCGACGTTTACACCGCAATCGAGTGCGCCAGTGCAATTTTGGCCGCACTGTTTCAACGTGAGCGAACTGGCGAGGGTCAATACATTGATCTGTCAATGGCGCAAACCTTGCTCTATGTCAACGAGCATGCCCACGACGACTTGTGGGATCAACCAGTTTCACCCGATGCGATTCGCTCGTTTCGACCTGAAGATTACGCCGTTTTGACAACACGTGACGGCATAACTTCTGTTGTCAGCGGCCACCCAGCAGAACGCGGCACGTTTGATTTTTTTGTTGCCGCAATGCAACAACCGCAACTTCTTGAAGATCCACGATTCAAAACAGTTTCGTTGCGCATCGATAATCTTGACGCGCTGATGCAACTAATCAAAGACTGGGCGTCGACCATTGAAACAGTTCATGAACTTGAACAACGCCTTGCTGAACACAAGTTAGCAATGGGCCAATTGCGATCGGTTGCCGAAGTTGCCAAGACTGATTGGGCAAAACAACGCAATGCATTTATAGAAGTCGATGATCGTGGTGAATCAACCGTGAAACTGCCGAACTCACCGTGGCGATTTTCTGGCTCTGACACCTCAACGCGAGGCACGGTTAAATATCGCGGTGAAGACAACGCTGAAGTTTTCAGCGAGTTGCTCGGACTATCGCCAAATGAGATCGAAGAACTGCATCAGCGCGAGATTCTCGTGCAGCGTCTTGCGAACAATAAGTAAAACTATTTAACGTCCCGAGTGGCCAAAGCCACCACCGCGATCATCGCCGTCAAGTTCGTCGACAACCTGCCAAGTTGTCGCTACGACTTCTTGAATAATCAACTGGGCGATGCGATCGCCGCGTTTAACTTGATAATCATTTACCGGGTCGGTGTTAATCATGATCACTTGCAACTCACCGCGGTAGCCGCTGTCAATAATGCCCGGCGTATTGACAAGTGAGATGCCGTGCTTTAATGCGAGTCCGCTACGCGGCACAACTTGTCCGAAAAAACCAACCGGAATTGCCACCGCGATGCCCGTCGCTACAAGTACTCGCCCACCGCGTGCAGGCAAAAGCGCATCGACACGCGCATGCAAATCGATGCCAGCGTCACCCGCGTGTGCAGTTGCTGGCAATGGCAGCTCGAGGTCGAGCCGCTTAACGGGCACATTTGTTGGTTTGCGCGATGCGTTGCTGGCACTTGAATTTGTCACGCCTAAGACGATAGAGCCCGCGCGCATAGATGCTGAGATCGCACCGAAGTGCAGTGTTCGGGCTGAAAACTAATAGATTGCTTGGCGTGCTTGTGTGGATGGATCTTGAGATGACAGGGCTAGACCCCGCGACCGAAGTCATCGTCGAAATCGCCACCTTGATCACCGATGATGAACTGAACATTGTGGCCGAAGGTCCAGATTTGGTTATCAACCAACCAGAAACTGTGCTCAAAGCGATGGATCCGTTCGTGGTCGAAATGCACACGACATCGGGTTTGCTGACCGCAATTCGCGAATCAACAGTGAGTCTTGAACAGGCTGGTGCAGCAACGCTTGAATTTATTAAACAACACATCGCAGAACCGCGCACGATACCGCTGTGTGGCAATTCGATTGGCACTGACCGCAGATTCTTGGCGAAATATTTGCCAGAAATTGAAAACTTTTTGCACTATCGAAGTGTTGATGTTTCGACGATCAAAGAACTAGCAAAACGTTGGTATCCAGGTCTTGAAATCTCGCGGCCGACAAAGAGCGGTACACACCGTGCACTCGATGATGTGCGCGAAAGTATTCGTGAGTTGAAGTTTTACCGCGAAAACGTGTTCAAAGAAATTACTGTTACCCCAAAATAAGTTCAGTAACTGCCGCGACGGTGTTGTCGGCAAGTACATGACGCAAGACAACTCGTCCGTCTAATTTTTGAGTGATGATGCGCACTTGGTTGCCTGGGTCAATCGCACCATGATGCTCGACGGTTGCTAGTAGTGGCGCACGCTGACCAGAATTAGCGCCCAAATATTCTTCGAGCACTTCCCAATATGCGGCGTTGTTTAGGTGACCTACTGCGTCCATATCGCTGAATCGAATTGGCCAGTCTTGCGATGATGCGTCGTTGCTATCTAGGTCTGGCAAATTTTTGCCAATTTCAAGTCGCGACGAGATCTTTCGACCACCAGTTGCAGTTTGTAACAACTCAATCAATTCACTCGAAAGCGCAACAGGTTTCATCGTT
>BJFV01000205.1 GCA_014190055.1 Actinomycetes bacterium | reverse complement strand
ATAGAGGACCATTAAAACCTGGACCAAAACCCGCAGCGATCAAGTCATATGCCTTGCGCACCGTCGACTCTTCAGGGTCGTTGCCTGTGTCGCCAAAGCCAAGTCGAATCGACGCCAACGGCGCTGACAAAACAAGCAGAACTGCAGTCGCACTGATCGCGGCTGTCCACGGGCGACGCTGAATAAAACGACTCCAGCGATACCAGAAAGTCAGTTCTTTGGCTTTCTTCGCGCGAGGTTTGATCGGCTGACGCAACGGCTTGATCACAAAACTCAACGCCATGATCACAACAGTTGCGATTAGCCCGGCGAAAAATATTTGCAAATTGTGTTGCAACAGCGCGACAAACGCAAACGTAACAAATGCAATCAGCGCAATTAGCGCCGCGCGAGTCGTTGTATCGACGCGATGCTTGACCATCGCCAACAGCGCAGGCAAAAATGTGATCGACGCAACGATCATGAACAAAACGCCGATGACTGCGCCGATTGCTAAACCGCGCGCGAAGGCTAATCCCATTACAAAAAGACCGAGCAGCGAAATAATTACCGTGATGCCGGCGAAAATAACTGCGCGACCAGATGTGTCGACCGCTTCGACGACCGAATCTTCGACGCTGAGACCGTCGGCGAGACATTCGCGATAACGCGTGACGATGAACAACGCATAATCGATGCCAACACCGAGACCAATCATCGCCACGAGCGAAGTCGTGAAGTCAGGCATGCTCACGAGTTGGCTGGCGATGCTGACTGTCGACACGCCGACGCCAAGACCGAGTATCGCGGTGCCGATTGGCAGACCCATCGCTAACACCGAACCGAATGCGATCACCAAAATGATGATCGCTGCGAGCAAACCGTATGCCTCGCTTTCAGGCAGTTCGAACGCTGCGAAAATTTCGCCGCCGTATTCGATTTGCAGGCCGTCGACCGTGAACTTTGTTTCGAGATCTTGAATCTTCTCGCTGAGATCGATCATCGCTTGTTGCGAGCGAATCGAAATGTCGATCACAGCGAACGCTGTTTTGCCAGTGGGATCAATCTGCCCCGGCGTTTCGAATGGGCTCGCGATATTTACGCCTTCGAGTTTTGTGACTTCGGCGAAAAATGCAGTCATCGTCGACTTGACTTTGTCGGTGGTGACGCCGTCTTGCGATGCGAAAACGATTTGGCCGCTGTAACCGGCGCGATCTGAACTATTTGCTTCGAGAAGTTTCTGAACGTCGTTCGACTCGCTGGCTGGCAACTCGAATTCGGTGGCGAAATTGGTGCCGACCGAGTTAGAAATTGCGCCGAGTGCGACGACTAGAAGCACCCAAAAACCGACCATCATGCGTCGATGCTTGACGCTGAACTTCGCGAGTTTGATCAACATATGCCTCGCTTAACCTAATTTGCGCGCGCTAGCCCTAGCGACTCATTCTCCGTGACTTTCGCCCCACCCCAAAATGGGCTTTGAGAACCACTTTTCGACGGTTCGATTTTCTGACTAACCCCCTTCGACGTTAAACGCAAGTGACCGAGCAGCAATTGCCTGTCTTAAATCGAAAGTAATGAATCGGAGGTTTTTAACCCTTAAACGCTGTGCACACGCAAGGTGAATTGCATCTAACGACCGAATCTTTAGGGCATCAACAATGTCGGCTGCCGCTTGCCAAGTGAGAACATCAGGTGCGACGACTGCCATCTTGTCGAAATCTTCAGTTAGTGCCCGATGCGCAGCAGCTAGATCTGGTCCTTCAAGCGCTCGGGAGACCGCCTTTCGGACTTCAACAAAAGTTAGCCAACTTGTAACTAAAACTGGATCAGCAGAAATCAAGGATGAAGCAAACTTTGAATCTGGCTCCGAAATGTAACGCTTCACTAGAGCACTCGAGTCGATGTAGGTAACCATCTTTTTGGATTTAACTAAACGCCGCGATCTTCGTTAATTAAGTCGATTGTGCGCGTCTTGCTCTTCAAGTTAAGCGGTGGGCTCAATTCGCCACTATTCTTCGGCGCGGTCAACCATCCCTCTTCTATGCCAATTGACATCTGATCGCCGCCAGGAATTGGAACGATCATCGCCTTAGCAACACCGCGATCCGTGACAACAACAAGTTCGCCTTTTGCGACTTTCTCAAGATACTTCGAAAGGTTTTCTTTCAGTTCTCGCACGCCAATGTTCATGTGACTACATTATCACCAAATGTAACTACATTGCGCCAATTCAAATTTGCCCACCCCAATAAGCAAAAGCGG
>BJFV01000204.1 GCA_014190055.1 Actinomycetes bacterium | reverse complement strand
TTGCATCGGATGCATCACACCGTCGCGTGCCAAGCCTTCGATTGTGGTCACACTTGCACCATCTGCTTGCACTGCCAAGATTGTGCAACTCTTCACTGCTTCACCGTTCATGTGAATCGTGCATGCACCACAACTTGATGTATCGCAACCAACATTTGTGCCGGTTAGCCCAATCACCTCGCGGATGTAGTGCACCAACAAAGTTCTTGGCTCAACATCGCCATGATGTTCTTTGCCGTTGACCGTGATTGAAACTTTCATCTTCAACCCCCATATCTGGTTCGGCTTCAACGCCGAACGCTTACCCCTGTAGGCAATCATGCCCCTGCAGGGCACGACCGCACAAATCGGGCTATTTATCTATCTTTTGCAGGCTGCGCAGGGCAAAAATAACTGTCAAGGCGCTCAAAGCAACGATGGCGATTAAGCCGCCGTAGTTGTTCGACCAACTCATATAGCCGGGGTCGCTCGCATTAACCCAGCCAGATCGTGAAAGTCGAAAGATATTTGTAACTGGGTTGATGCGTGCGACCGTGTGCAACCAACCAGTCATTACATTCAGCGGCACTTGTGCAGTCGAAAGAAACATCGTTAAGAAAATCGACATCTGCATGATCGCTGCACCACGCATGTCTTGAAATCGAAATGCAAGTCCGAGACCCCAACCAGCCCCGACTGTCGAAATGCCTATGGCTGCAATCCACGAACACAGATAACTCAACACGCCGGCTGTTGGTCGTGCGCCAAGAAGTGTGCCAGCGCCAAAAACAATCAACGCAACGATTGTGACGCGAATCCATGTCGCGAGAATTGGCCCGACGATTAGCGATGTACGCGATGTTGGCGACATACGTAAGCGATCATAAAAACCATTTTCGAGATCGCGGATGAGTGAAAACCCGAGACCAACACCGCTGAATGCTGCACCCATCGCCAAACCGAGCGGCATGAACCAATTGACCGAGCGATCGGTAGGAAAGCCAGGAAGTCTTGTGAGTGCGAAAAAAGTACCGGAGAACGAAATCATGTTGAAGATTGGCATTGCCAGTGTCGGAAAAAACGCAGAAGGCAAACGGCGAGTATTAATCAGACTGCGCTTGACAAGTTGCCACGAGCTGCGCATTGTCGTCGAGTGCATGTCGTGCGTCGACAAAGTTCTTAAGTCTGTGTTTGCTGTCGTGCTCATCTTTAGTTTGCTCGCAGTCGGGCATTGAGTTGTCTGCTGGCGATATACAAAGCAACAATTGCGATTGCGAGCGGCACCAAGATTGCTCGCGCGGTTGCTGAAGCGCTGAAGCCCTCAAGTGAGAGAGCGCGAAGACCTTCAACCAAATGCGAAATTGGATTTAGGCCAGCGATTGTCTTATAGAGACCACTCATTGTCTCGCGCGGAAAGAACGCACTCGAGAAAAACAACAAGATAAACAGCAACGGAAACGTTCCTTGCACGGCTTCGGCTGAACCAGTTTTGAGTGCCACTGATGACATCAATGCGCCGACTGCAAGGGCGATCAACGCACCACTGATGACCATCGCGATGATGCCGGGCAACCCAGCCGAGACATCTGCGCCAAAGGGCAAAAGGACCAAGACGAAAACCGCAGTTTCGAGTGCACCGAAAAGCGTGCTGCCTGCAAGACGGCCAAACAAAATTGACAGTCGCGAAGTCGGTGAGGCCAAAAGTCGATCAAAAAACCCATTTTCAATATCAGTTGCCAATGCTGCAGCGCCTGTTACAGAACCAAATAAAACGCCTTGGGTGATTGTGCCCGCAAGTTGAAACTGAAGATACGAGTTAACTTTTGGAAACCCCGGCAGAGATGTTGTCTTACCGAATGACGAGTTGCCTAAAAACGAAAAGAACAACGGAAACACAATGCTCGGCACAACAAGAGCGGGCTGGCGAAATAATTCAAGTGTCGAGCGCTTTGCAAGAGCGAGAGTCTGACGAATCGCGGCTGATGTTGAACGCTGAACTGAGCCGTCGCCAGAAATTACAGCCGTAGTCGTCACTTTTGTCCTCGGCGTTTTTTCTTTTTTGGTTCTTCATCGCCGTCGTCGCCAGCAGATGGTGCGTTATCTGCGCCCTCAAGTCGATAGCCAGTCGCTTCGGCGAAAACATCGTCGAGACTTGGCTCATTAATTTCAAGATGTTGCACGTGAACACCGGCTTCATCAAGTTTGCGTACGACTTCGGTTACCTGCGATGCGCCGCCTCGCAAACCGACACCGAGTGCACCTTCGGCGCCAGG
>BJFV01000203.1 GCA_014190055.1 Actinomycetes bacterium | reverse complement strand
TTCGCGTCTCGATCACAGGCACACCAGAAATCTCGCGCTGACGAACTGTCGTCTCACGCGAAGGTCGATACCACCGATCGTCTGCGGCAACAAACCAACGCAGCCGCTCCTGACCGTCCACAAACACATCGCCCCATGCGTTTACACCGCCAAGCCACGCACCGCCACGCACACCAACTGCGCGCATTAGTAAAACTCAGATTTCATCGTTCGCGCCATCAACTGCACGAGAGCATCTTTAGCAACCGTCTTACCTTCGCAAACAGCGGCAACTTGCTCGGTAATCGGCATTTCAACATTGCATCGTTGCGCAAGATGTAAAACCGAAAGCGACGACCTCACACCTTCGGCAACCATCGACATCGACTCAGTTATCGACTCGATAGTTTCACCACGACCAAGTCGCACACCGACAGCCGTATTTCGACTTTTCGCTGACGCACAAGTCGCCACAACATCGCCCAAACCCGCCAGGCCCATAAAAGTATTCGGGTTCGCCCCCAACGCCGCCCCGAGCCGCGACATCTCGGCCAAACCGCGCGTAATCAGCGTCGCTTTCGAATTGTCACCAAACCCCATACCTTCAACGATGCCCGCCGCAATCGCAATCACGTTTTTTACTACTCCCGCAATCTCACAACCCACAACATCTGGGTTCGTATACACGCGCAGTGTCGGCAACGAAATAATTTTTTGGATCATCTTGCCCACCTGCTCGTCGCCACACGCGACAACGGTCGCCGCCGGCTGCCCCGCCAAAATCTCGTGCGCCAAGTTTGGCCCGGTCAACACCGCAACTGGGTTGCTCGGCATCAAATCTTGCGTCACCTCGCTCATCCGCTTCAAAGTTTCTCGCTCTAAACCTTTTGCCAAACTCACAATCGGCACATCGCTAGCCACAAACTTGGCAACTTCGGTCGCAACAGCGCGGAAACCATTTGACGGCACGGCCATCATCACGATCGATGCGTTAGTCACAACATCTTGCAACACCGAAGAGCATCGCAAACTTTCAACCAAACTCACGCCAGGCAAATAGTCAATATTTTCGTGACGCGTTGAAATTTTTTCGGCCAACTCGCTTCGACGCGCCCACAAAATCGTCGCTTGATTTTTGACCACTGCATTTGCAACTGTGGTGCCCCACGAACCAGCGCCGACGACCGCGATATGCCTTTCCACGCCTACAAGAGTATGCGGGCAAAGCCCCAACAACCGTAGGCTTCGCAGGTGCCTTCACATCGGTCCGCACTCGATAACTCGGCTGTCGCCGTTGTCATTCCGGTCAAAGCGTTTCACCAAGCCAAAGAGCGCCTATCTGACTTGTTAACCCCAGCAGAGCGAATCGTCTTGGCAAAATACTGCGCCGATCGCGTTATAAACGCAGCACGCAACTTCGACATTTTTGTTGTCTGCGACGATCCAGATGTGGCGCAGTGGGCACGCGATCACAAAACAAAAATAGTTTGGCAACCCGAAATTGGTTTGAACGCCGCCGTGCGCGAGGGCGTCAAGTTCGCCGCCACACAAAACAAGCAACTTGCAATCGTCAGTCATAGCGATTTGCCACTGGCGACCGAATTCGAACACCTCATTAATGACCAAAGCGCCGAAACGCTGCTCTCGTCAGTCACGCTTGTGCCCGACCGCCACGAAGACGGCACCAACGTCATGGTCGTGCCCACAAACTTTGACTTCGAGTTCAGTTACGGCAAAAACAGCTTCGCCGCCCACCAGAAAATGGCCAAAAAATACGGACTTTCAGTGCGAATTTTGCACGATTCAAGCCTCGCGGTCGACATCGACACCGCAGATGACTTGGCAGTTGCTCAACAACTCGAAAACTAACTCGCGATATTCGCTAAAAACTTGCGCTTCAAAATAACGGTATAAAAGAAAGAAGAGGGGCCGAAGCCCCTCTTCTTACGGTATTCCGAACCTACTTGCTTGAAGTGGCTTAAGGCCTTATTTCTTCTTCTTAGCCTTACGACGCTTCTTTGCAGGTGCCTTCTTAGCGGCCTTCTTGGCCTTCTTGCGCTTTTTTGCTGCCATTTTATTTCTCCTTGTTGTTTGTTATTTCTTATCTAGCGGTTTGGATTCAGAGCAGCTTTGAGTGTTGAACTCGAGCTGAACTTCATCGCGGTTGATGCTTTCACCTGCACGGGAGCCCCAGTTTGAGGATTCCTGCCGATGCGAGCCTTTCGCTTCGAGGTGCTGAACGAACCGAAGCCCGGCCAAGCAACCTTGTCGCCTTTCATAGCGGATGAGA
>BJFV01000202.1 GCA_014190055.1 Actinomycetes bacterium | reverse complement strand
CGCCGCGCGGTGATGAAACAAGGTTGGTACGACCTCGCATATATTCATTTTCGCTACAGCGTCGATGAAGTCGCGCGAATTTTGCCAGACGGACTCGAAGTTGATGTTTGCGATGGCTCAGCGTGGGTTGGGCTGATTCCGTTTTCAATGCGCGGCATTGGTGTGCCGGGATTGCCAGCAGTGCCGTATTTCGGTTCGTTCGCTGAAATAAATGTTCGCACGTATGTGCGGCGCAATGGCGTGCCTGGTGTTTGGTTTTGCTCGTTGGATATAAATCGTTTGCTGCCGACGATCGTCGCGCGCACTACTTATACGTTGCCATATTGCTTTGGTCGAGCCAGCAATAAAAGAGTGGGCGACGAGTTGCACACGATGGTTGAGCGTCGTTGGCCCCGCGGTGATCGCGCTGCAAACACAAAAATTCGTTTGAAAATCGGTGAGCAAATTGTGGCGCCATCGCCGCTCGAGATTTTTCTCAGTGCGCGGTGGGGGCTTTATACGACAACTCGTGGCGGCAGCTTGCGCTATGCGCCAATTTCGCATGAGCCCTGGCGCTTGCAGCGCGCAGAAATTATCTCGCTAGATGACTCGTTGATTGAAGCCGCAGGTTTTGTGACGCCAACAGTTGCCGCAAACGGAGAACCGCATGTGATGTTTTCTTCTGGATTGCCTGTTCGCGTCGGATTGCCAAAACGCGTCAGCTAGGCGTTAGCTAATCGCTAACTAGCTTTTTGTTGTGCCTGGACGATAGTTATCGCGATCGGCTGCTGCTCGCAGAGAAGTCATTCCGTATACAAATGCGCCAGTCATCACGATTATGAAAATCACGCTGCCAAAGCCGAAGAGTGCCGCAAGTGACATGGTTACTTCTCTTTGCTCTTGCCAGCCAACATGAATGCGCCGAGTGCAAGAATCGACGGCACCCAAACGCCGACGTAAACGCCATTCAAGCGATCTTCGATTGAGTCGCTCTGGAAGTAGAGCCAGACGCTTAACACGAGGCTTGCCGCCGCCGCGAGAAGTGTGGTAACTCGCAAAACTGTTTCTGGTTTCATTTGATGAATTCCTCCGTGGCTAATCATAGACCACGAGCGACTTTTAGTCGTGTCAGAATGTTGATGGTTATGGCAACTTTAAGCCTGTTTAGTGAGCCACAAGAGTTGTTGCCTTTTGACGGAAGTGCAATTTTGCACAATCGATTTTTTGACGAAAATTTCACTCGTGAGGCGTTCGAAAATTTGCGAGAAAGCACGCCTTGGGAGCAGCCAGAGATCGTGATGTTTGGCAAAAAGTATCCGCAGGCGGGTTTTTCAACTTGGCACACCGATACAGGCGTGAGTTACGTGTATTCAGGCATCGAACGTGTTGCCCACCCGATGACCGAAATTTTGCACGAGTTTCGTCGGCGATGTGAGGCGGTCACTGGGGCGAAATTTAACTCGGTGTTGGTCAATCTTTATCGCGATGGTCGCGACAGTGTGAGTTGGCATTCAGACAACGAAGCGATCAACGGTCGTGAGCCGACAATTGCGTCGGTAAGTTTGGGTGCGACGCGTCGTTTTGACTTGCGACATCGTGAAACAAAAGAAACTGTGAAAGTTGATCTTGAGGATGGATCTTTGCTCGTGATGTCGGGGCTCTCGCAACAGTGTTGGGTGCATCAGATTGCAAAAACGGCAAAGCCTGTCGGCCCGCGCATCAATTTGACTTTTCGGTTGGTGCAGTCGGTCTAGGCGTTAACTGACTGGGCGCGCAGTGTTATGTCGTTGCACGACTCGCAAACACTTTGCGGAATGACGCCGAGTTTCATTAAGAAACTAAACATGATGCAACCAAGGCAGATTGCAAACACTGACTCAAGAGTTGCGGCAAAGATCAGTGCGGCGATGACGAGTTTTGCTGCGAGTGAATAGTCGAGCAATGAAAGAGTGAGTGCAGTCGCTGCGAAAGTTAATCCGATTGTTTGGGCGAATCTTTTTGGTGGGCCAGGCACAAATTTGTGATTGAAATTTAATTTTGGAGTGATGATGCGTGTCACGAGCAGTGCGAGTGGGCTGAATGCGGGGCCGGCTACCACGCGCGCGGCGAAACCGTAGGTGAGTGCGAGAAGAATGAGTGTCGAGTTCGTAAGCAAAAATGCTGCGCTTATTAATACGACACCAGCGGCGACAAGTCGTGCGGATGTTTCGTTTGCTGGGTTCGGAAATGGATAGCGCTTTGTCATGCGCCCCAGCCTACCCTTAAACCCGACCAATTTAGTCAGGTATTATTCG
>BJFV01000201.1 GCA_014190055.1 Actinomycetes bacterium | reverse complement strand
TCGCGCGCATGATTGCTCAAGTCACCTTTCGCAGTGACAACGTGTTCACCGATCGTTTTGGTCGCGAACTTGCCGATATGGATGCCGACTACAACGGTCTTGGCCTATGGGACAAGTTCGAAGTCGAAAACTATCTCGACCACCACGGCGACAAACTGATTCGTCGCTTTGACGCAAATAGCTATCTAATAATCGGCAAGGCGATGGACTTGCATGATGTTGCACGCGGTCGCGGTGAGTTGCGAAAAGCAGTGTCGCGAATATCGGCGCCAGTTTTATCAGTTGGCATTTCGAGTGACATTTTGTATCCGACCTATCAGCAAAAACAGATTCGCGACATGATTAACGACGTGGGCGGAAGTTGTGAGTATGTTGAAATCGAGTCGCCACATGGTCACGATGCATTTCTTATTAATCTTGATCAAGTCGGCAAGCCTGTTGCCGAGTTTTTAGAAAAGCACAAAATTAGTTAGTTATCGTGTCACCGTGTCATTGCGTCAAGTGCCGCTACGCAAGTGCTTGTTGCCGGCACACGCAATATTGCGCGGTCATCGCGATCGAGTTCGTTAGTCACGACATAGTGTCGCCGTTTTAAATCTTGTGTTTCAGTGAAGTAACCAACATTCCAGCGGCCACGAAATGCCTTGCCACGACGGCCTCGAGACTGAACTATCAATTGTCCACCGTCAATTGCGACGCGCACATCAACCCACTTAGCGGCATCTACGCTGTCCTCGGTCATGCGAGCGCTAAATCGTGTGCCATCACGCGAGACCCACTGAGGTTCGAAGCGGTTGATCCATCGAAGCAAGCCAAAGCCCACTACAAAAAAGAGAACTGTCGAAATCAGGTTCAAGATATTGCTGGTCATCTCCGACTAGTTTGGCATCTAGCCATATGTATGCCGATGTTATGTTCTTTTTTGTATCGGTGGCAGTTGCTTTGGGCGTTTCACTCAACTTTGTCGCCATCAGTTTGCTTGTGTTGGCAGCGGGTTTGACAGCCCTGACAGTTTGGTTTTGGATAACCGCGCGCCCTGAACCCGAGGCACTCGCGCCACTTGAAATCATGAGTCAAGCCGAATTCGCACAGAGTGACGAAGAGACTCGCAAGCAGATGCTCAATTCAGTGCGGGCAATGCCTGTGATCGCGACACCACCGGCCGCACCTGCGTCTGCTGCGCAAGGCACGCCGCAGACACCCAACGAGACGAAGTAACTTATTTCTATGGCATCAGCATTTGACCCAGCAGCAATGATCGAGAGATTTCGCGAGCGAGCATCGTCGGTAAAACGTCGACCGTTGCCGCCTGTTGCGGGCGAAGAGCGGCAACATTTTCTTGCTCAGGCGCAGGTCGACTTTCAAGATTTTGCGATGCTCGGTGATGCCACTGCAACAATTGAAGATGGCATCTTGACATTGCGAGTTGATTTGCGCCCGCCCGCAAAATGAAATTCGCTCGTTAAATGAACCTAGTTAGTGGTGCTCGTGCGCGAATCACCGCAGTACCTGTTTTGGCAGTTTTCATCGCTGTATTTGCCTGGGGTATCGGGCCTTTGCTGTTTTTGGCGCCATCGCTGTCAATAAATTCAATTTTGTTTTACCGCGTTCTGTTTTGGCCACCACTTCTTTATCTGATTGCGCGTCGCGGAGGCAGAAAGATCAACAAGAAACTCTTTCGGTCAGTTTGGCTGCCAGGCGTGTTGTTTGGCGTCTCGACAATTTTTGGATTTACGGCGATCACTGAAACTTCGGTTGCAAACGCAACAATTATCGGCAATGTTTCAACAGCAATGGTGTTATTCGCTGCACCGAAATTTCTAAACGAGAAGATTTCACGTTGGCAAGTGTTGTTGGCGTTCACCAGTTTCGCCGGTGTCGTAGCGATTGTCGTCGGCGCAGGCAACACCGGTGGGTCATCTCTCTTTGGCGACTTCTTGGCGTTGATCAACGCCCTTACCTGGACTTTCTATTTCATCTCATCTAAACGTCGTCGTATCGATGGCGTAGACACATGGCAATTTCTCTATGGGGTGAGTGTCATTCAGGTGTTAGTTGTTGTGCCGTATTCACTTTTAACAAGCGACGACATTTTGCAGATCACTCTGCGGGATTTGGGGTTCTTGATCGCAATGACACTTTTTTCCGGCACGATCGGTCACAGTTTCATGCTTTGGGCACAAAAATATGTCGACGCGTCAGTTTCGTCGTTGATTCTTTTACTCGGGCCAGTTATCTCATCGATCGGTGCATGGTTGGTTTACAACCAAAATA
>BJFV01000200.1 GCA_014190055.1 Actinomycetes bacterium | reverse complement strand
AAGCCGCCGCAGAGATTGGCGAACTTGGTGACAACACGCGCGTGATGCGCAACGCTGTGATTGCCGACGCGCTGTTACGACTTTGCATTTCGCAACCGAACTCGCAAGTTGCAGTTTTGGCACATACTCGCTGGGCAAGCGTCGGCATTATTTCTGAACCGAATGCTCACCCGGTAAATAGCGAAGAGCTTGAAGGCAAACATGATGACGCTTATTTAGTTGCTGCATTGAATGGTGATGTCGACAACCATGCCGATTTGCGAGTGCAATATGGATTGCGTGTCGCGGGACCAATAACAACGGACGCAAAAGTTATCCCTGCGTTGGTTTCGCGCAAATTAGCGACGACAAAGAATTTGACAGATGCATTTCGTGAAACAGTTGCGCAGTTCGAAGGTTCAGTAGCGATTGCGGCTGCCAGCGCAACCGAACCGGACAAATTGTTGTTGGCTCTGCACGGCAGTGGTCAGGGATTGTGCATTGGTCTTGCTGAAGATCGATTTTTTGTTGCCAGTGAGCCATATGGTTTGGTTGAAGAGACGCTTAACTACGTGCGAATGGACGGCGAAGCACTCGCCGATTTAGATAACCCGTCGAGTAGAGGCCAAGTAGTCACATTGTCGGGTGCAAACGCCGGCGAACTTTCGGGTTTGCAAATGGTTTCTTACGACGGGCGCGAAATTGAATTGAGCCAAGACAAGGTTTTGACTGCCGAAGTTACAACTCGCGATATCAATCGTGGTGAGCACAAACATTTTTTAGCCAAAGAGATAGCTGAAGCGCCAGAGAGTTTTAGAAAGACAATTCGAGGACGAATTGTCGAGCAAAACGGCATGTTGACAACCGCATTGGGCGAGAGTGTTTTGCCAAAAGCGATTTGTGATCGGTTGGCGTCGGGCGAAATCACAAAAGTGCGCGTGATCGGCCAAGGTACTGCAGCAGTCGCTGGCCAAGCATTGGCCAAGTTGCTAAACGAATTAGTTGGCATCGGTTTGAGTGCCGAGGCGTTGTTGGCAAGTGAACTTTCTGGTTTTGGTTTGCAACTTGATATGAGCGACACGCTCGTTGTTGCGGTGAGTCAAAGTGGCACGACAACTGACACGAATCGCACGGTCGACTTAGCGAGAGCCCGTGGCGCGAGTGTTTTGGCGATTGTCAATCGTCGCGGCAGTGAACTGTCGGCAAAAGCAGACGGTGTGATGTATACATCTGACGGTCGTGACGTTGAGATGAGTGTTGCCAGCACCAAGGCGTTCTATGCCCAAGTCGCGGCTGGCGCACTTTATGCCTGTGCGCTATCAAAAGCGCTCGGCAAGTCGTCTGATCGAGCGCGACATGAACTGTTGGCAGGGTTGCGCTCGATACCTGACGCGTTAGTTGAGGTCTTGGCGACTCGACCGTCAATCGCTGCGGCAGCAAGGCAGTTTGCTTCGTCGCGTCGCTATTGGACTGTGGTTGGTAACGGCATGAATTTGATTGCAGCCCAAGAAGTGCGAATCAAATTGTCTGAACTTTGTTACAAGTCGATTTCAAGCGACTCAACAGAAGACAAAAAGCACATCGACTTGTCGTGTGAGCCTTTGATTTTTGTGTGTGCAACCGGTTTGCTCGAGGGCAATGCATCAGACGTGGCAAAAGAGATCGCGATTTACCGCGCTCACAAGGCGCTGCCAATTGTTGTAGCCACTGCTGGCCAGACAAGGTTTGATGCCGCTGCTGCAGTTCTGCTGGTGCCAAATGTCGAGATACATCTGGCATTTATTTTGAGTGTCATGGTGGGGCACTTGTTTGGTTACGAGGCGGCTTTGGCGATCGATGCACTTGCGCGACCGTTGCGCGAGGCACGAGAAGTTGTTGAGCACGCAGTTGAGCGTGGCGGTGATGCGAACAAGTTGCTAGAAAAGATTCGAACAGAATTGGGTGCTCCAGCAACTCGATTTACAGATGCGCTAGCAACTGGAAATTACGACGGCAATTTAGAAGCCAGCACAGCAGTGCGAATTGTGACGATGTTGCGCGACACATTAGCGAGCGACCCCGTGCAGGCGTATCAACGTAGTTCGGGCAAAATTGCTTCGCCAGAATTGTTGCTTGATGATTTGACTAGTGCTTTGACGCGCGGTGTCGACGAACTGACGCGTCCAGTTGATGCGATCAAACACCAGGCCAAGACCGTGACTGTGGGTATTTCACGCAGCGACGAAGGCTTGTTCGATCGCAAGTTGGTTAAGTCGCTGCTTGAAGCAGGCGTGGCTCGTGAACGACTTTCGTATCGAGTGTTGAAAATTG
>BJFV01000199.1 GCA_014190055.1 Actinomycetes bacterium | reverse complement strand
TACCGACAAATGCTCGCGTCGTAATCGTCGGCGGCGGCATCGTCGGATGCAGTGTTGCCTATCACCTTGCTCTGCGCGGTTGCACAGACGTCGTATTGCTCGAACGTAAGCAACTCACTTGTGGCACAACTTGGCATGCTGCAGGGCTTGTCGGCCAATTGCGTGCAACCCATAACCTCACACGCCTTGCGCAATACACAACCAATCTCTTCAAAACGCTCGAAGATGTAACTGGCCAGGCGACGGGTTTTCAGCAACGGGGCTCAGTCGCGGTTGCCCCAAATCATGAGCGATTTGAAGAACTCAAGCGTGGCGCTTCGATGGCCCGTGTCTTCGGACTCGACGTCAACATAATTTCACCAAAAGAAATTGCCGAACTTGTACCTTTGGCGCGCGTCGACGATTTGGTCGGCGGCGTACATCTGCCAAACGACGGTGTAGTCAACCCAATTGACACGACACAAGCACTCGCCAAGGGTGCACGCTCACACGGTGTGAAGATTTTTGAGAACGTCAAAGTTGATTCGATAATCGTCGAAGATGGTCGAGCAGTCGGCGTGAAAACAACTTTGGGCGACGGCAGCAACACCAAGTCTGAGATTCGAAGCGAATTTGTTGTCAATTGCGCCGGCATGTGGGCGCGTGAACTCGGCGATGCCGCTGGCGCAATAGTTCCGCTACATGCTGCCGAACATTTTTATATCGTCACCGAAGCAGTGCCAGATATCTCGCCGAACATGCCGGTGCTTCGCGACCCAGATGGCTGCGGTTACTTCAAAGAAGATGCAGGCAAACTTTTGGTCGGCTGGTTTGAACCAGTTGCGAAACCTTGGGGGATGAAGGGCATCTCAGAAGACTTCTCGTTCACATCATTGCCCGAAGATTTTGAACACATCGAGCCGTTGGTTGCTGCGGCGACACATCGCATGCCGCTGCTTGCGAAGACTGGCATCAGATTGTTTTTCAATGGCCCTGAGTCATTTACGCCAGATGATCGATATCTTCTCGGCGAATCACCTGATGTTGAAAATCTCTTTGTCGCTGCGGGCTTCAATTCAATTGGCATTCAGTCGTCAGGTGGTGCAGGCAAAGTGCTCGCCGACTGGATTCTCGACGGCAAGCCACCGATGGATCTTTGGGATGTCGATGTTCGTCGCTCGATGCCCTATCAGCGCAACAAAAAGTATCTTCACGACCGCACCGTTGAAACACTCGGCCTGCTTTATGCAATGCATTGGCCGTTTCGACAACCAGAAACCGCTCGCGGCGTCCGTAAATCAATTTTGCACGATCGCCTCGCCGAGCGCGGCGCTTGCTTTGGTGAAGTCGCCGGATGGGAACGTACCAATTGGTTTGCACCTGCTGGCGTGAAACCTGAATACATATATACGTATGGCAAACAGAATTGGTTCAAATACTCAGCCGAAGAGCACCATGCCGTACGTAACGCGGTTGGTCTCTTTGATCAGTCGTCGTTCGGCAAATTCATTTTGCAAGGTCCAGATGCAATGTCGGTGCTCAATCAAATTTGCGCCAACGAAGTCGATGTGCCAGTTGGCAAAATCGTTTACACCCAATGGCTCAACGAAACTGGTGGCATCGAAGCCGACCTCACAGTCACACGCCAGGCAATTGATTCATATTTAATAGTCACGGCCGCCGCAACACAAGTGCGCGATTTCGCATGGCTTCGCGACCACATCCCGACTTCGGCGCGCGCTATGGCAATCGACGTTTCATCTGGTCAAGCGGTTTTAAGCGTGATGGGGCCAAACTCGCGAGCGTTGCTCTCTTCGCTTACGCCCGACGACCTCTCAAATGAAGCATTCGCATTCGGCACTTCAAAAATTATCGACTTGGCATATGCCCGAGTTCGAGCGAACCGCATTACATACGTGGGCGAACTCGGCTGGGAGCTCTACATACCGACCGAATTTGCGATGGGTGTTTTTGATGCGATCACAGCCGCAGGCAAAGATTTCGGGCTACGACATGCTGGCTATCACGCACTCAACTCTTTGCGCACCGAGAAGGGTTATCGCCACTGGGGACACGATGTCTCGCCCGACGACACACCACTCGAGGCCGGTCTTGGTTTCGTAGTTGCGATGAACAAACGCAACGGCTTTATTGGCCGCGATGCCCTCGCAAAACAAAAAGAAAAGGGCCTAAGTAAGCGAATGGTGCAATTCTCACTTGCCGACCCAGAGCGCTTGCTTTATCACAACGAACCAATCTGGCGTAACGGCGAAATAGTCGGCAGCATCACTTCTGGCATGTTCGGCCACACG
>BJFV01000198.1 GCA_014190055.1 Actinomycetes bacterium | reverse complement strand
TCTGGGTCAACTTTTTTCGGCACGAATTTTGGTTCTGACTCGGCAACAAACTTGTTGACACCCACCAAAACTCGAGAACCATCATCAATCGACTTCGTATACGCATAGGCCGACTCTTCAATTTCGCCTACTTGAAACCCAGACTCGATTGCCTGCACCGCCCCACCCATTTGCTCGATGCGTTCGATGTACTCCCACGCCAGTCGCTCGACTTCGTTCGTCAACGACTCGACATAATACGAACCAGCCAACGGATCAGGAGTATCTGTGACGCCACTCTCGTAGCCAATTATCTGCTGGGTTCGCAATGCGATTCGTGCCGCATCTTCGGTTGGCAAACTCAACGCCTCATCAAAGCCGTTGGTATGCAAACTTTGTGTGCCACCCAAGACTGCAGCCATACTTTGCACCGCAACTCGCACGATGTTGTTCTGCGGCTGTTGTGCCGTGAGAGTTGAGCCGCCTGTTTGCGTGTGAAATCGCATCAGCAAACTGGCAGGGTTCTTGGCACCAAATCGCTTTGACATGATCTCGTGCCACATTCGTCGACTCGCGCGAAACTTGGCAACTTCCTCGAAGAAATTGTTGTGGCCATTCCAGAAAAAACTTAAACGTGGCGCAAAATCGTCAACATCAAGACCCGAGTCAACTGCCGCCTGAACGTATGCAATTGCATTTGACAAAGTAAATGCAAGTTCTTGCACAGCAGTCGAGCCCGCTTCGCGAATGTGATAACCAGAAATTGAGATCGTGTTCCATTTCGGAACATGCTTGGCGCAATAAGCAAAAATATCCGTAATTATTCGCATTGACGGTCGAGGCGGATAAATGTAAGTACCGCGCGCTATGTATTCTTTCAACAAGTCGTTTTGAATAGTTCCAGAAATTTCGGTCGACGCCACGCCTCGCTCTTCGGCGACCAATTCATAGAGAAGCAACAGCACGGCCGCTGTCGAATTAATAGTCATCGACGTAGTCACTTTGTCAAGCGGCAAATCAGCCAACAAAACTCGCATGTCTTCAATCGAGTCGATCGCCACGCCAACTTTGCCAACTTCGCCTGCGGCACGTGGGTGATCGCTGTCGTAACCCATTTGTGTCGGCAGGTCGAACGCGCACGATAAACCTGTCTGGCCTGCGTTCAACAAAAATTTAAATCGCTCATTCGTGTCGGCTGCCGTACCGAAACCTGCATATTGACGCATCGTCCACAAACGATCGCGATGCATCGTCTTGTAAATACCGCGCGTAAACGGCGCCTCGCCCGGCAGACCAAGTTTTGCAGCAGCGTCAAAGTCGCTTAAAGAATCAGCGGTATACAACGGCTCGACCGAGATGCCTGAATCGGTTTGTTTTTCAGTCATAAATTCAGTCTTAAGGCTACGAGTTCGGTTGCCTCGCCGCGAGCACGGAGATCTCCATTAACCATTCAGGTCGAGCAAGCGCCGGCACAGTCACAAGCGTGCTTGCCGCCAAATGACCATTTAAAGCAGCGTCTCGCGCAGCCATGACGAGTTTCAATCGCGTCGCCATCTCGCCAGAGTCTGACGTATATACAACATAAGTAGTGACTGAAATGATGTCGCGTGCACTCATCTTGCCTTCAGCGAGAATCGCCAAAATATTTTGCCAAACAACACCCGCCTGCTCACCAATATTTGCCGGCACGCTGCCGTCGCGTCGCGTCGGAACAACACCAGAAGTGACAACACACTCGAAACCCGCAGGCACATGCACGCCGTGCGCATAGGCAGCCGCTGGAGCAGCCATCTCGGCAGGTTTCAATTCGCGCGGCATAGTCAAGACCTCTCACGATAAGCCATAATTGTCTGATGGGCAAGAAAGCAATCGGACAAGAAAACCTCGCCGACATTGATGTGCTCGAACGAATTCAACAACGAGTTTTGTGGCTCGCAGTGCGAATGGTCGACTACGCCAATCGCGAACGCGAAGCGCCGCCTGCACCTGGCGGCAGAGACGCAGAGTTCAATGTAAAAGTTGGCGGCCATATGGCGAGTAGTGCCTCGGTTGTCAGCATCATGACATCACTTTGGTTTGGTCACTTGAATGGTGACGACAAAGTTGCTGTCAAGCCCCATGCTTCACCAATTTTTCATGCAATCAAATATCTCACCGGCGAACTCGACAAGTCTTATCTAAAACGACTGCGCACACTTGGCGGTCTGCAGAGTTATCCGAGTCGAACAAAAGATCCTGACGTTGCCGATTTCTCAACTGGTTCTGTTGGACTTGGCGCAGTTGCACCACTCTTTGCTTCGATGGTGCGTCGCTATATCGATTCGCACTTCACACCTCGACC
>BJFV01000197.1 GCA_014190055.1 Actinomycetes bacterium | reverse complement strand
GTTGACTGTTGAATTCACAATCGAACCGTTCGTAGAGGGCGACCCAGGTCCGCATGTCACTGCTGCGGTTGCGGCAGTCGAAGCGCATGGCATAGCAGTTGATTTTGGTCCGTTTGGCTCGCTCTTTAGTGTCGATGCTGAAACTTTGCCGGTTGTTGTCGCTGATCTGTTGCGTGTGGCTTATGGCAACGGTGCAACGTTTGTAAATGTTTCTGTTTCGCGATTTGACTCATGAAAGCCACTCGCCAAGATTCGATTATCAAAGCAATAGAACCATTGATAACTGCCATCGGCGCAACTTTTGTCGAGGCTGAGGCGGTTAAACCAAGCGATGTGCCGATCGAAGTTGACGGTGAAGTTGTTGTCGGCGTTCGTCTACCGGCGCTTCATGGTGCACTTGAGCGGATGATTGATTCGGTCGAACGCGAACTCGGCGCAAAACTTCCAGATTTGTCGCGCACGGCCAAACAACGTGCAATTCGTTTGCTCGATGAACGCGGCGCGTTCACTTTGCGCCGCGCTGTTGAAGATGTCGCCGACTCAATGGGTGTCTCGCGCATCACCGTCTACAACTATCTCAATTCACTCCACCGCTAAATTTTTAGAATCTTTTAGAGTTTGCGTAGGTGCACTGCGTCGACTTTGTGGTCGGCGCCTTTGTGTAGAACCAAAGATGCCCGAGCCCGAGTTGGCTCGATGTTTTCTTGCAAATTTTTGCCGTTAATGCTTGTCCAAATCTCATGGGCCAGAGCGAGCGCCTGTTCTTCGGTGAAGTCGGCGAAGTGTTTAAAGAAACTATCTGGGTCTTGAAAAATCGTCTTACGTAAAGTCTGAAAACGTTCTGTGAACCAAGCCTCGATGTCGTCTTCGCGAGCATCGATATAAATCGAAAAATCAAAATAGTCAGAAACGAAATCTGTAGTCGCGCTTCCTACTTGAAGCACATTTAGTCCTTCGACAATCAAAATGTCGGGTTGGTGCACGATCTCTTCTTTGTCGGGCAACACATCGTAAATCACATGGCTATACACAGGCGCTGAAACTTCGGGCGTTCCTGCTTTGACATCACGCACAAATTGCAGCAAGCGCTTGGTGTCATAACTCTCCGGAAACCCCTTGCGATTCATTATCCCGCGTTCTTCAAGCACAGCATTCGGGTACAAAAAACCGTCCGTTGTTATCAGTTCGACGCGTGGGTGCTCGGGCCAGCGCATCAAAAGCGCTTGCAAAATTCGCGCTGAAGTGCTTTTACCGACTGCAACGCTGCCAGCAATGCCAATCACATAGGGCATCTTTGGCGCCATCTTGCCGAGAAACGTCGCCGACACGCGGTGCAAATTCTGTGTTGCAGCAACATACAAATTCAACAATCGAGTGAGTGGCAGATAAACCGTTGCGACTTCTTCAAGGTCAATGCGATCGTTGATGCCGCGCATCGCTTCGAGTTCTTTTTCGGTCAGAGTCAACGGCGTTTGTGCACGCAACACCGCCCATTGCTCGCGGTCGAACGTTAAATATCGTTCTTGATCGTTGGGCGAAATCACGCTGTTAAATCTAATTTGTTATGGAGCAGTAACCCGACGCAAAAACTCAATTAATGGTGGATTAACCAACTGCGCGTGCGTCAAGTTAGCGGCATGCGCCGCGCCTTCAATCTGCACGATCTTGCCCGCACCGACTAGTCCGGCTCGCAGAGCCTCTGCACGCTCCATCGAAATTGCCGTATCAGCAGTGCCATGAAAAATTATCGCTGGACACTTAATCTCGCCGAGTCGTGAAGTGATGTCGTCTCGATCAAGCAAACAACTCGCCGTAGCTTTAACCGCTTCTCGCGAAAAGCTTTGCCACTTGGCAATCCACTTTTCATTTTCACGAGGCTCAGCAATAATGATGTTGGCAATCACACCAGTCAGATCTGGCACTGGGCCATGTTGCACCCAAGTATCAACCATCATTCGATAAGCCGCCAAAGTTTCTTCGTTGTCGTTATCAGCCGCAGTGTCGATCAACACGAGCGCAGTCACTCGCTCTGGCGCAGTCAGCGCTGCGCGCAAAGTCAAAAAGCCACCTTGTGACATTCCACCGATCACACATTTTTTGATTCCCAGGTGATCCATAAGCCCTAGGCAGTCGCGAGCAGAATCCCAATATGTGAAATCTTTTCCGTCCCACTTGGTTTGTCCAAAGCCGCGTTCATCCCATGTGATCACGCGAAACTCAGGCGACAGCGCGCTTACTTGCGCATCAAACATCGTCTGATCCATCAAAAAGCCGTGCGCCAAAATCACGACTGGCCCGTTACCACCAGAATCTGTGTAGAAAATTTCTT